>DASXJI010000660.1:0-4271 GCA_036497495.1 Mycobacterium sp. | reverse complement strand
AAGATCCGCACGCCCGAGCACCTCCACGGCGTCTAGTCGATTGAAAGACAATAGTCGTGCATGCCGGGTCCTGGTGGCTTTCAGCTAACCCTGATAGCTCATTGCAATGTGGCGGTGCCGTCAGCCGCAACCGTGACCTTGATGCCACCGATGTCGTCGCCAACGGTGGCCGCGGCGGCGGCGGCGTCGGTGATCAACGCCAGCGTGCGACGGTCATCCGGGGTGCGGACCGACAGAAAGGCCTTCTCGGGGCGGCCTTCCCGGTCGAACGGAGTCGTCCAGGCTTCGACGGTGCCCACGCCTTCCCACTGCACTGCCGCGGTCCGGGTCGGCTGTTGGTCGACCGCGGATTGCGTGTCTTCCCACCGGAACTCGGACGACGGGGGCTCGGTGCCGTACACGCCGAAGCTGTGCTTGGTCAGGTAGCCGCCGTTGGCGGTGATCAGTCCCCGCTTGCCGGGGTTGGCCGCCAGCAGTTCGGCCATCGTCGCGATCGAGTGAGCGACGTAGTTGCTCCACGGCCCGCCGGCGAAGGTCAGCCCACCGGTAACCGTCAGCGGCCGCGCCGGGTCGTCGACCGGCAGCCCGAGTTCGGCGGCGGCCACCTGCACGGCCGACGGAAAGCATGAGTACAAGTCGACGTAGTCCATCTCGTCGATGCCCAAGCCGGCCAGTTCGAGCGCTCGCGTACCGGCAATGCGGATGGCCGGTGACCGATGCAGCTCGTCGCGCGCACTGATCGCATAGGTGTCGTGCGCGTCGGTACCCGCATACGGGTACACCCATCGATCGGTCGGGATTCCCAACCGCGTCGCGCTCTCTACCGACGTCAGGATCAACGCGGCGGACTGGTCGACCATGTTGTTGGAGTTCATCAGCTTCGTGTACGGCCAGCTGATCATGCGGTTCGTGGACCCGTCCTGCAAAATATCTTCTGCTGCAACAGGTTTACGAATCCAAGCATGCGAATTGCGCACCGCCACTTCATTGAACCGCGCCCACAATGCGCCGATCCGCTTGCGGTGCTCGCCGACGGGCTCCCCCGCGCTGACGCGCAGCGCCTGCTCGAACATCGGGTAGATGAACGCCGGGCGGTCCAGGCCGATGCGGTCCTCGGCCGCCCCGGCCATCGGGACATTCTCGTCACTGCCTTCGGGCATCGGCACGGCGTCGTCCTGCTCGGTACTGCCAAGCCGTTGGCCGATGGCGCGCAAACGCTTTCGCGTGCGCCACATCTCCGCGCCGGCCACCAACACAACGTTCGCGCGGCCCTCCTGGATATCCACGCAGGCCCGATTGACCAGCGTCTGCGGCACGTTGCCGCCGATGCCGCTGTATCGGGTGCTGAAACGGTCGGCGCCGATCCGTTGGCCGAGCAGCAGGGCGGGGTCGCGGTAGTGCACCGAGAACAGATTGACCACGCGGACCGAGTCCACGGCCTCGAGCACTCGCGCGTCGGCGGCTTCGCGGGACGCCGACACCATCAGATCGATGGGCTCCGGGGTGTTTTGCGGCTCTTCGGTGTCGCGGTAGTTCACCTGGCCGTAGCCGACTAGCACCGGCGTCCTGGGGTTGACGGGCATGACGGAACCTTCCGCGGTTGGTGCCGGGCGAATGCTAGGCGGTTTCGGTGGATGCGAACAGCACGCGAGCGTCGATCAGTTGCTCGGTTTCCTCCCTGCTCATCCCGAGGACTTTGTGGCAGATTTCGCGGGTGTCCTGCCCGGGCAGCGGCGCCGGCCGCTGTGGTGCGTCCGGAATGTGCCGAAAGGGCGCCGGGCCGGTCTCGGCCGGCAGCGGGTGACCGAAGAGCGGATGACGCATGTCGCTGAACAGCTTTCGCTGCCGCAGCTGCGGGTCTTCCAGGACATCGGGCGGCCGGTTCATCTGACCGGCCGGGACGCCGGCAGCCTGCAATGCCTCGGCGACCTGTGACGGGGTCTGACTGCGGGTCCACGCCGACACCTGCTCGACCAGATCCCCGCGGTGCGCCACTCTCGCCTCGCCGGTCGCGAACCGCGCATCGACGCCCAGTTCAGGTAGACCGAAAACCGCACTAGCCGAACGCCAGTCGGTGTCGGTGCGGATCGAGATGACGCACCATTCGTCCTCACCTGCACAAGGAAGAACCTCATGAAGGCTGGTGTCATCGACCAACTCGGCCTGGTCGCCGGTTCGTGCCGCCTCCGTGACGTAGCGGGCATCGAGTTGATTGACGACGGCTTCGGCTTGCGAGACGTGCACGCGGGCTCCCGTGCCGGTTCGGTCGCGATGGATCAGCGCGGCCAACGCGCCGATCGCCGTGATCCGCCCGACCACGTGGTCGGGAAAGACCGTGGTTGCGTCGTAGAACCGGTGCCGAGAGTCGTCGGCCTGGTCCGGTCGAGGGTGTTGGTCTGTCCACAGCTTGCTGACGCCGGCGGTGGCGCGAACCAGCGGTCCATAGCCCATCCGGTTGCTCCACGGCCCGTTGTCGCCGAAGGCACTGCTTTCGGCGAGCACCACTCGCTGATTCAGCGAACGCAGGGTGTCGTACGGAAACCCCAGGGCCGTAAGCGTTCCGGGCTTGAAGTTGGCAAACACCGCGTCGGCATCGGCAACCAATCGGCTGAAGACCTGCTTGCCGGCATCGTCGCGCAGATCTACGCCGAACGCCAGATTGTTGCGATGCGTCCAGGCGAATGACTCACTCATGGCATCGCCGAGCCGGGCCTGTCGCAATCCGTCCGGATAGGCCGCACTTTCGACCTTGATGACCTCCGCGCCCAGGTCGCCGAACAGCCGGCTGAGCTCGCCGCCGGCGACGATGATGCCCAAGTCGATGATGCGCAGCCCGTCGAACGGACGCGGGCCGGAACTGCCGGGAGCGGCGATCTGGGCCTGCTCGGCGAGCCACCGAGCCTGGTCGTGGCCCACGCTCGGTGCCGGAGTGCGGAAGCCGACATGCTGACCGTCGACGGCGTAATAGCCGGTCGGAATGCGGCTGCGCACGCCGGGGACGAGTTCGGCGTCGGCGACGGCGCCCACCGCTTGAAAATGGTCGGATGCCAGGATCTGGGTGGGATCCAGCACGGCGGCGATCGGCACGCCGTGCGATTGGCCCTCAGACACCAGGGCTTTCATCGTCTGCCCGGCGAAAAGTTGCCGGACCAACAGGCCGATCTGCGGCCAGGCCGCGAACCGCGCAGCGATCACGTCGTACTTGGGGTCCTGGAAGTCTTGGGGCTCCCCCAACCAGCGCCGCAGCCCGCGCCACTGTCGAGGCGACATCACGCACAGCCGGACGTAGCCGTCCTGGCATGGGTAGATCGGGTAGGCGTCCTGGTTCTTGGGGCGTCCGCGCCAGCGGTCCGGTCGACGGATGCCCGCAGCGGCTTGACCGTGCGCCCCGAATGCCGGATCGAGCGCCATCACGACAGCCTCGAACCGGGAAAAATCAATGTAATCACCTGTCCCACAACGCAACCGGTTGTAGTACGCGACTAGCGCGGCCCAGGCGGCCTGAACGGCGGCGGTGGCTGACGCGATACCGTCCGGCGGCGAGACCGGTGTCCCCGTCGTGGGGCCCGACCGTGCCAACGACCCCGACAGCGCATACAGCACCGGATCGGTTGCCCGCCACGACGAACGAGGTCCCGTGCTGCCGAAATCGGTCACCGACATCGCCACCAGTTGCGGAAAGCGATCCGCCAGGTCTTCGCACGAAGTTCCGTATGCCTCGGCGTGGCCGGGAGTCCCGCTGTCGACCACGATGTCGGCGCCGCCGGCGAGTTCGATCAACCGCTCGCAATCCTGCGGGTCGGACGGGTCGAGCACGATGCTGCGCTTGTTCGCATTGTGCAGTGCGAAGCGCACTCCGGTACCGGCCAGCGTCGGGCGCCGGGCACGCGCCGGGCAGCCGCCCGGCGGCTCAATCTTCATGACATCGGCGCCCAAGTCGGCCAACAGCCGGGTCACCGCGGCGCCGTCGTCATCGGACAGGTCGAGTACCCGCAGCGATGCGAGCAGGTGATCAGGCACCAGGCCAGCGTAGTTCGCACGTCGCGCCCCGCTTCGGCTACCTCGGCATGTATGAGAACCATCGGTAGCCTGGTGGGATGTCTGGCTACGAGAGCACCCCGGTCGAACCGCACCCGGTGCTCGCGCAGCTTTCGGCGCTGCACCAATTCCGCATCCAGGTCGACGTCGCCGTCGTCGTGGTAGTGCTGGCATGCGCGAACTTGCTGGCGCACTTCAGCACACCGTGGGCAGGTGTCGTGACGGTCCCGGTC
>DASXJI010000659.1:0-6786 GCA_036497495.1 Mycobacterium sp. | reverse complement strand
CTCGCTGGTGGTGGCCAGCCCGCCGCAGGCACAGTCGCAAGGCCGGTTCATCGGCTCGCCGCACCCAACGATCTTGGCCGCTGCGCGGCTGCTCGGCGTCGACGAGGTATGGGCGGTCGGCGGGGCCCAGGCCGTGGCGCTGATGGCTTACGGCGGCGTCGACACCGACGGCGGCGAACTGCCTCCCGTCGACATGATCACCGGCCCCGGCAACATCTACGTCACTGCGGCCAAACGACTCTGCCGCTCGCGGGTGGGCATCGACGCCGAAGCCGGGCCGACCGAGATCGCGATCCTGGCCGATGACACCGCCGACCCGGCGCACGTCGCCGCCGATCTGATCAGCCAGGCCGAACACGATGAAATGGCCGCCAGCGTGCTGGTGACGCCCAGCGCCGAGCTCGCCGACGCCACCGACACCGAGCTGGCCGCCCAACTGCAAACCACCGTGCATCGTCAACGCGTGACGACCGCACTTGCCGGTCGGCAGTCCGCCATCATTCTGGTCGACGACATCGACGCCGGTATCCGCACCGTCAACGCCTACGCCGCAGAGCATTTGGAGATCCAGACGGCGGACTCGGACAAGGTTGCTGCCCGGATCCGTTCCGCCGGCGCCATCTTCGTCGGGCCGTATTCGCCGGTCAGCCTCGGCGACTACTGCGCCGGCTCCAACCACGTGCTGCCCACCGCGGGTAGCGCCGCGCACTCCAGCGGCCTGTCGGTGCAGACCTTTTTGCGGGGCATCCACGTCGTCGACTACACCGAGGCAGCGCTGAAAGATGTTTCGGGTCATGTGATCACGCTCGCCGATGCCGAAGACCTGCCCGCGCACGGTGAGGCGATACGGCGGAGGTTCGAGCGATGACCAACCGGCCGTCGCTCGACGACCTTCCATTGCGCCAAGACCTGCGCGGCAAGTCGCCCTACGGCGCACCGCAACTGGCGGTGCCGGTGCGGCTGAACACCAACGAGAACCCGCACCCACCCAGCACGGCGCTGGTCGAGGACGTCGTCGCCTCGGTGGGCAAGGTGGCCGTCGACCTGCACCGCTATCCCGATCGCGACGCCGTGGCCCTGCGCACCGATCTGGCCGCCTACCTCAGTATGCAAACGGGGGTTCGGCTCGGCGTCGAAAACCTCTGGGCGGCCAATGGATCCAACGAGATCCTGCAGCAGCTGCTGCAGGCCTTCGGCGGTCCCGGACGCAGCGCGATCGGTTTCGTGCCGTCGTATTCGATGCACCCGATCATCTCCGACAGCACCCGCACCGATTGGATCCAGACGCCTCGCGCCGCGGACTTCAGCCTCGACGCCGATGCCGCGGTCGCGGCGATCATCGATCGCCGGCCTGACGTGGTTTTCGTCACCAGCCCCAATAACCCGACGGGACAGAGCGTTTCGCTGGCCGATCTGCGACGGCTGCTCGACGCGACGCCCGGTATCCTGATCGTTGATGAAGCCTACGGCGAGTTCTCTGCGCAGCCCAGCGCGGTTGCGCTGGTCGAGGAGTGCCCGACCAAGCTCGTCGTGAGCCGCACCATGAGCAAGGCCTTCGCCTTCGCCGGCGGCCGGCTGGGTTACCTGGTGGCCACGCCGGCGGTGATCGAGGCGATGCTGCTGGTTCGGCTGCCATATCACCTGTCGGCGCCCACCCAGGCCGCGGCCCGGGCGGCGCTGCGGCACGCCGACGACACGCTCGGCAGCGTTGCGACGCTGATCGCCGAACGTGAACGGGTGACAACAGCGTTGAGTGGCATGGGTTTTCAGGTCGTTCCCAGCGACGCCAACTTTGTGCTGTTCGGCCGGTTCGCCGACGCGCCCGCCACCTGGCAGCGCTACCTCGACGCCGGTGTTCTGATCCGCGACGTAGGCATTCCCGAATACCTGCGCATGACGATCGGGCTGGCCGCCGAGAACGCCGCATTCCTGGCGGCCAGCGCAGATCTGGCTGTCACTGAGTTGGCCCAGCCCTTAGGAGCGTCATGACCGCCGGCCGCCGCACACGCGTTGAGCGCACCACCAAAGAATCCGAGATCGTCGTCGAGCTCGACCTCGATGGCACCGGGGTCGTTCATGTCGATACGGGTGTCCCGTTCTACGACCACATGTTGACCGCGCTGGGTAGCCACGCCAGCTTCGATCTGACTGTGCGCGCCAAGGGCGACGTCGAGATCGAGGCGCACCACACCATCGAGGACACCGCGATCGTGCTCGGTCAGGCGCTGGGCCAGGCACTCGGCGACAAGAAGGGCATCCGCCGGTTCGGCGACGCCTTCATCCCGATGGACGAGACGTTGGCGCACGCCATCGTCGACGTCTCGGGCCGGCCGTACAGCGTGCACACCGGCGAGCCCGATCACCTGCGGCACACCACGATTGCCGGGAGCTCGGTGCCGTATCACACCGTGATCAACCGGCATGTATTCGAGACGCTGGCGAACAACGCCCGCATCGCACTGCACGTGCGTGTCCTCTACGGTCGCGACCCACACCACATCACCGAGGCCCAGTACAAGGCCGTGGCCCGGGCATTACGGCAAGCCGTCGAGACCGATCCGCGGGTGTCCGGGGTGCCGTCCACCAAAGGCACTCTGTGAGAACTAAATCCGTTGTGGTGCTGGACTACGGCTCCGGCAACCTACGTTCGGCTCAACGTGCGCTGCAGCGCGTCGGCGCCGAGGTCGAGGTGACGACCGACCTTGCGGCAGCCGCGGCGGCCGACGGGCTGGTGGTGCCCGGCGTCGGCGCCTTCGAAGCGTGCATGACCGGGCTGCGCGGGATCAACGGCGAACGGGCGATCGCCGATCGGATTACCGCTGGGCGGCCGGTGCTGGGCGTCTGCGTCGGCATGCAGATCTTGTTCGCCCGCGGCGTCGAGTTCGGCGTCGAGAGCAACGGCTGCGGCCAGTGGCCGGGCGCGGTGACCCGGTTGGATGCGCCGGTCATCCCGCACATGGGGTGGAACGTGGTCGCGGCCGCGCCGGGCAGTGCGCTGTTCAAAGGCCTGGACGCCGACGCGCGCTTCTATTTCGTGCACTCCTACGCCGCGCAGCGGTGGGAAGGTGGGTCCGAGGCGCTGCTGACGTGGGCCACCCACGGGGTGCCGTTCCTGGCTGCAGTGGAGGATGGTCCACTGGCCGCCACCCAGTTTCATCCGGAGAAGAGTGGGGATGCTGGAGCGGCCGTATTGAGCAATTGGGTTGAGGGGTTATGACGTGCCGTTGATTTTGTTGCCCGCCGTCGACGTCGTCGAGGGCCGTGCTGTGCGTTTGGTGCAGGGCCGGGCCGGCAGCGAAACCGAGTACGGCTCAGCACTGGACGCTGCGCTGAACTGGCAACGCGACGGCGCCGAATGGGTGCACCTGGTCGACCTGGATGCGGCGTTCGGTCGCGGCTCCAATCGCGAACTGCTGGCCGAGGTGGTCGGCAAGCTCGATGTCAATGTCGAACTGTCCGGCGGTATTCGCGACGACGACTCGCTGGCGGCCGCGCTCGCGACCGGCTGTGCCCGAGTCAATCTCGGCACCGCCGCGCTGGAAAACCCGACGTGGTGTGCACAGGCGATCGCCGATCACGGCGACAAAGTCGCGGTAGGTATGGACGTGCAGATCGTCGACGGTGATCACCGGCTGCGGGGGCGGGGCTGGGAGACCGACGGCGGCGACCTGTGGGAAGTGCTGGAACGCCTTGACGGCGAGGGCTGTTCGCGGTTCGTCGTCACCGACGTCACAAAAGACGGCACGTTGACCGGACCGAATCTCGACTTGCTACGCACCGTCGCCGAGCGTACCGATGTTCCGGTGATCGCCTCCGGTGGTGTGTCGAGTCTCAACGATCTGCGTGCCATCGCGACGCTGACCGGCAGCGGCGTGGAGGGCGCGATCGTCGGCAAGGCGCTTTACGCCGGACGATTCACTTTGCCGCAGGCGCTGGCCGCGGTGGCGGGTTAGGGCCGCAATGGATCTCGACGCGCTGGTGGCTGAAGCTTCGACGATCCTCGACGTCGCGGCGAAGCCTTTCGTCGCCGGCCACCGAGCGGATTCCGCGGTCAGCAAGCGAGGCGACGATTTCGCCACCAAGGTCGATCTGGCCATCGAACGCCAAGTGGTCGACGCGCTGGTCTCGGCGACCGGAATCCCGGTCCACGGCGAGGAGTTCGGTGGCGCAGATCTCGACTCGCCATGGGTCTGGATCCTCGACCCCGTCGATGGAACGTTCAACTACGCCGCCGGCTCGCCGATGGCCGCGATACTGCTGGGCCTGTTGCACGACGGCGATCCGGTGGCGGGCTTGACCTGGTTGCCGTTCATGAACCAGCGCTACGCGGCGGTTTCGGGCGGGCCGGTGATGAAAAATGGTGTGCCGCAACCGCCGCTGGCACGCAGTGAGCTCACCGAATCGATCATCGGAGTCGGAACCTTCAATGTCGATTCGCGCGGCCGGTTCCCCGGTCGGTACCGGCTGGCGGTGCTCGAGGAGCTTAGTCGGGTGTCGTCGCGGATGCGGATGCACGGGGCCACCGGCATCGATCTCGCCTATGTCGCCGATGGGGTTCTCGGCGGCTCCATCAGTTTCGGTGACCACGTCTGGGATCACGCGGCCGGTGTGGCCCTGGTGCGGGCCGCCGGTGGTGTCGTGACCACCCTGGCCGGCGACGAGTGGACACCCGATTCGCGCTCCGCGTTGGCCGCCGCACCCGGTGTGCACGCCCAGTTGCTCGAGATGCTGCAAACGGTAGGACGACCCGATGACTACTGAATCCGCCTGCGGCACCAGCCTTGCCGTGCGCGTCATCCCTTGCCTGGACGTCGATGCCGGCCGGGTGGTGAAGGGTGTCAACTTCGAAAACCTGCGCGACGCCGGTGATCCGGTGGAACTCGCCGCCGCCTACGACGCTGAAGGGGCCGACGAGTTGACCTTTCTCGATGTCACGGCGTCGTCGTCCGGACGGGTCACCATGCTGGAGGTGGTCCGCCGCACCGCCGAGCAGGTGTTCATCCCGCTGACCGTCGGCGGTGGTGTACGAACGGTCGCCGACGTGGACGTGTTGCTGCGGGCGGGAGCCGACAAGGTGTCGATCAACACCGCCGCCATCGCGCGCCCGGATCTGCTGGCCGAGATGGCGGCCCAATTCGGCTCGCAGTGCATCGTGTTATCGGTCGACGCCCGGACCGTGCCGGACGGCTCGGCCCCAACGCCGTCGGGCTGGGAGGTCACCACCCACGGTGGACGGCGCGGCACCGGCATCGACGCGGTGGAATGGGCGGCCCGCGGCGCCGAGTTGGGTGTCGGGGAGATCCTGCTCAACTCCATGGATGCCGACGGCACCCGGGCCGGCTTCGACCTGCCGATGCTGCGGGCGGTCCGGTCGGCGGTGACGGTGCCGGTGATCGCCAGCGGCGGCGCCGGTTCGGCCGAGGATTTCGCGCCGGCGGTGGCCGCCGGTGCCGATGCGGTGTTGGCCGCCAGCGTGTTCCACTTCCGGCAGTTGACCATCGGCCAGGTGAAACACGCCATGGCCGCAGAAGGGATCACTGTGCGATGACGCTCGATCCCGATATCGCAGCGCGCCTCAAACGCAACGCCGACGGCCTGTTCACCGCGATCGTGCAGGAGCGCGGCAGCGGCGACGTCTTGATGGTCGCGTGGATGGACGACGAAGCGCTGGCCCGCACGCTGGAGACCCGTGAAGGCACCTATTTCTCGCGGTCCCGCGGCGAACGGTGGGTCAAAGGCGCCACCTCCGGCCACACCCAGCGGGTCTACTCGGTACGCCTGGACTGCGACGGCGACGCGGTGCTGCTGGTGGTCGACCAGGTCGGCGGCGCCTGTCACACCGGCGACCACAGCTGCTTCGACGCGGACGTGTTGTTGCAACCGGAGGAATGAAAAGCGCCGAGACGGGCGCGGCGAACGTAGGAGCATAGTTTTATCGGCTAATTATGTTTGCTACGCAGACTCGATTGTGGCTGACATACGGGTGGCCCAATTGTTGGCCGCAACGTCGGCGACACATTTTAACTGCGCGCTGAAAGCAGAGACTTCCGGTGTTTCTGTGCACTGGCACGACACGAGTTGCCCGGCGACTCGTTGATCATCGAGATCACCGAAGACCTACTTCTGGATAACATCGATCGAACCCGCGATGTACTGGAAGCCCTGCGGGAATGCGGGATTCAGATTGCCCTTGACGAGTTCGGCAGCGGCTACTCGGCTTTGACGTATCTGCGCAAGCTGCCCATGGATGAAGTCAAACTCGACCAGGACCTGGTCATCCACGCAGTGACAGATCCGCCCGTCGAGGCCATCGTCCGCGCCGTCCTCGAGCTGGCTCACTCGCTTAACCTGGCAACTGTTGCCGAGGGCGTGGAGACCGCCGCCATCGCATCGTGGCTGCGTGACTGCGGATGCGAAGTGGTGCAAGGCATCTACTACAGTCCGCCCATCACTGCTGCGGCGATGATGGATTTGATCATATCGCCGGCAGCGCACGGCTAACGCCCGTCGCCAGGTTCCAACACGCACTGTCCGGCGGTTCCCAAATCCGTTGGCGGTGTCCGGCCGGTTAGTGTCGACAGCTGCCCCATTGGCCGGTTCATTTGCAACGGCTGCGTTTGCGCACGTGGCAACCGAATCGATCTACACAGATGTCACGCGAAGTGCCAGCAGTTTTGCTAGCTTTCAGACACCGAAAGTACGGGGGTCGGATCATCGGTGTAGTTGCAGGATCAGCGAAGGCGCCCCAGCGCCTGCTCCGCATCGCTGGGGCGCCTACCGCGGTGT
>DASXJI010000658.1:0-5074 GCA_036497495.1 Mycobacterium sp. | reverse complement strand
AGGCATTGGCCGGCATACCCTTCGCATTGACCCGCTACCGGCGAGAAATCATCCGTCTGGTCGCCGAAATCAGCATGGGTGCAGGGACATTGGCGATGATCGGCGGAACAGTCGTCATCGTCGGTTTCTTGACGCTGGCCGCCGGTGGCACGCTCGCGGTCCAGGGCTACAGCTCGCTGGGCAATATCGGCATCGAAGCACTCACCGGATTCTTGGCGGCTTTCATCAACGTCCGTATTGCGGCGCCCGTCGTCGCCGGAATCGGTTTGGCGGCCACCTTCGGCGCCGGCGTGACCGCGCAATTGGGTGCCATGCGGATCAGCGAGGAAATCGACGCACTGGAGGCAATGGCCATCCGGCCGATCTCCTACCTCGTCAGCACCCGGATCATCGCGGGCATGCTCGCCATCACACCCCTGTACAGCATTGCCGTCATACTGTCTTTCCTGGCAAGCCAATTCACCACCGTGGTGTTGTTCGGCCAGTCGGGTGGTCTGTACAACCACTACTTCAATACGTTCCTGAACCCGATCGACTTGTTGTGGTCGTTCCTGCAGGCGGTGCTGATGGCCCTCGCCGTCCTGCTCCTGCACACGTATTACGGGTATTTCGCGTCCGGCGGGCCAGAGGGCGTCGGGGTCGCAACCGGCAATGCGGTACGTACCTCCCTCATCGTCGTGGTATCGGTAACGCTGCTGGTTTCGCTGTCGATCTACGGCTCAAACGGAAACTTCAACCTCTCGGGATAGGGAACACACTCCATGCCCCACAATGGGATACGCGTACTGACGGGACTGGTGTCCGTCGCGGTTATCGCCGCGATCGTTGCCGTCGCCGTGGGCTTGTTCCAGGGCAGCTTCAGCGAAACCATGCCGGTGACCGTGCTGTCTCCACGGGCAGGCCTGGTGATGAACCGGGACGCGAAAGTGAAGATGCACGGGGTGCAGGTGGGCAAGGTTGCCTCGATCGAGTCGCGTCCTGATGGTCAAGCCGTCCTGCGATTGGCGATGTACCCCTCCGAGATGCACCTGATTCCGGCCAATGTGCTCGTCGACCTCACATCGCCAACGGTGTTCGGCGCCAAGTTCGTCGAGCTGGTACCGCCGGCGGAACCGTCAGCGCAGTCCCTGCATGCCGGTCAGGTACTAGACAGTCAACACGTCACCGTCGAGGTGAACACGGTGTTCAAGCAGCTGACGGCGGTGCTGGGGACGCTCGACCCCGCCAAGCTCAACGAGACCCTCGGTGCGGTATCGCAGGCACTCAGCGGGCGGGGCGACAAGATCGGTCAGGCCTTCAGCGACCTCGACTCGTTCCTGGCAAAGTTCGATCCGTCCCTTCCCGCGCTGAGCCACGACATCGCAATGTCGGCGCCGGTATTCAGGGCCTACGGCGATGCGTCGGCGGATCTGGTGAAGACCCTTGATAACTCGGTGAAGATCAGTAAGACGATCGTCGACGAGCAGCGCAACCTTGACGCATTACTGATCAGCGCAATCGGTTTGGCCAACGTCGGCAATGACGTCCTGGGCGCCAACCGGAAGGGGCTGACGAACGTCTTCCACCTACTGGCGCCGACTACCGATCTGCTCAACGAATACGCCCCGGCACTGACGTGCACCTTGGCTGGCGACGCTGAGTTGGCGAAGACGCCGCCGTTGCCAGAACCGAGCATCGCGATCACGGCCAGTCTCACCTGGGGTGCCGAACGTTATCGGTATCCGCAGAACTTGCCCAAGGTTGCGGCGACCGGCGGACCCCATTGCATGAATCTTCCCAGGATTCCCTTCAACAGCAAGGCGAAGGTTCTCATCGCAGATACCGGCTCCAACCCGGTGGTGTACGGGAATCCGCAGTTGCTGCTCAACTTCGACGGCCTCAAACAGCTGTTGTATGGCCCGATTGACGGCCCACCGCGCAATCCCGCTCAGGTTGGACAACAGGGATGAGGGGCTCACTGGTTCCGACGCTGGTCAAGTTCGGTGTCTTTGCCATCGTGATGTCGATGCTGACCTTGTTTTTGTTCTTCACCTTCGGCCAATACCGCACCGGTGCGGTCACCGGTTATTCGGCGATCTTCAACGATGCGTCACGTCTGAAGGCCGGAGATTCGGTGCGGGTCGCCGGCGTCCGGGTGGGCAGCGTCAACCATGTTGCCCTGCAGCCGGACAAAAAGGTTGTGGTGAAGTTCGACGCGGACCGGTCCGTCGTGCTGACCGACGGCACCAAGGCGGCGGTTCGTTACCTCAACCTGGTGGGTGATCGCTACCTTGAATTGGTCGATGGGCCGGGGTCGACCAGGCGGCTGCCGGCCGGCGGGCAGATCAACGTCAGTCATACCGCGCCCGCGCTTGACCTCGATCTGCTGCTCGGCGGACTGAAACCGCTTATTCACGGCCTGAATCCGCGTGATGTCAATGCGCTCTCGTCAGCGCTCTTAGAAGTGTTCCAGGGTGAGGGCGGTAGCTTGCAGTCGCTGTTCAACAAGTCGACGTCATTCACGAATACGCTGGCCGACAACGACCAAACGATCGAGCATCTTATCGACAACCTGAACGTCGTGGCGGCAACCCTGAACAAGGACGGCGGCCAATTCTCCGGGGCAATCGATCGCCTCGAGAGGCTGGTGACGGGGCTGTCGGACGACCGCGACACCTTCGGTCCCGCCATCGACGCGTTGAGCAACGGCACCCTCACGTTGGCAGACCTGCTGGGCAAAGCAAGGCCACCGCTGTCCGGCACCGTAGAACAGCTCAGGCGACTGGCCCCGAACCTCGATGACGACAAGGACCGCCTCGATGCCGCACTTCAAAAGGCGCCCAGGAACTTTCGTAAGCTGGTCCGGCTCGGCGTCTTCGGCGCCACCATCCCCTACTTCCTCTGCCAAATCACGATCCGTGGCACAGATCTGTCAGGCAAGACCGTGATAGCTCCCTGGTTCACGTCGCATGAGCCGCGGTGCGAGGAACCGGTACCGGAACCGGGGGGACACTGATGCTTAAATACCGCGGAACCGGGCTGATCAAAGCCGGATTCATCGGCGCCGTCCTGATCGGGATGCTCATCCTGGTGGGCCTGTCGCCCGATCGGATTGTGTCGCTGGCGACCAACGTCCGCTACCAGGCGATGTTCTCCGAAGCCGGCGGCCTTGCCACCGGCAACGCGGTAACTGTGTCCGGAATCAAAGTCGGCACGGTGTCAGATGTGTTGTTGCACAACGGCGATGCTCTTGTCACGTTCACGATGAAAGGCAGCGTTCCGCTCGGCAACGACACCAGCGCGCACATTCGCACCGGCACTCTGCTGGGCGAACGGGTGCTGACCCTGGAGTCGGCCGGCGGCGGAACGATGCATCCGTTGGATGTCATCCCGATCTCGCGCACCTCCTCGCCATACTCGCTGACGCAGGCGGTCAGTGACTTCACGGCCTACGCCGACCAGACAAACACCGCGACCCTGAACCAGTCACTGGACACATTGTCGGCAACGCTCAACCAGATCGCCCCACAATTGGGACCGACCTTTGACGCGGTCAGCCGGTTGTCGCAGAGCCTCAACAACCGCAACACGAGCCTGGCCGACCTGTTCAAGAGTGCCAGCGCTGTCACCGGCATCCTGTCCGAACGCAGCCAACAGGTCAACAAGCTCATTCTGAACTCCGACGATCTGCTGCAGGTCTTGGCGGGGCGGCGGAACGAGATCGTTCAACTGCTGGCGGCTACGTCGATGGTGTCCAAGCAGCTGTCCGGATTGGTGCACGACAACGAAAGTAAGTTGGCGCCAACGCTGCAGAAGCTGAATTCGGTGACTGCGGTGCTGGAAAAGAATCGCGACTACGTCGAGAAAGCATTACCCGGCCTCGCTAAATTCGAGATCACCGTGGGTGAGGCTATCTCCAGTATGTATGCCTACTCGGCGTTCGTCCCGAACTTCCTTGTCCCGCAAATCTTCCAGCCCTTCCTCGACTACCTCTGGGGATTCCGCACCTTCGACACCGGGCGCGGCCCGGGCTTCCCGTCGCCGGTACCGCGGTCGTTGGTCCCGCAGCTGTATAACGGCGCTCCGCTGTGTCCTGGCTGTACGTTGGGCGGACGGATCGGGGGAGGGCAATGACGTCTGCGACCTCTCGGATTCGCCGGCTCCCGCGTAACAGGCTCACGACCGTCGCCGCAGTAGTTCTGGCGGGGCTTCTCGTTGCCGGTGCGGCCTTCCTGGTCCGACAGATCTTTTTCGGCCCGAAGACCATCACCGCCTACTTCACCTCGGCCACCGCGATCTACCCCGGTGACCAGGTGCGGGTCTCGGGTGTCAAAGTCGGCACCATCAAATCCATTGAGCCGCAGGGCACGAAGGCGAAGATGACCTTGCACGTCGACCACGACGTGCCTATTCCGGCGGACGCGAAAGCGGTTATCGTCACCCAGAACTTGGTGGCCGCCCGGTACGTTGAGCTCACTCCCTCCTACCGGACCAGCGGCCCGGTCATGGCTGACGGTGCGGTGATACCGGTCGAGCGCACGGCCGTTCCGGTGGAGTGGGACGAGGTCAAATCCCAATTGATGCGGTTGGCAACGGATTTGGGCCCGAACGCCAAGGTGTCGACACCGTCGATATCGCGGTTCATCGACAGCGCCGCCAACGCGCTAGAGGGTGGTAACGGCGAGAAGTTGCGCCAGACGCTGACTCAACTGTCCGGGGTGGCGCGGACCATCGCGAACGGCAGCGGCAACATCGTCGACATCATCAAGAACTTGCAGATCTTCGTCACCGCGCTGCGCGACAGCAACATTCAGATGGTGCAGTTCAACAACCGGTTGGCCACGCTCACCAGCGTGGTCAACGACAGCAAATCCGATCTGGACGCGGCGCTGACCGACTTGTCATCGGCGGTCGGCGAGGTGCAGCGTTTCATCGCCGGGACCCGCGATGAGGCGAGTGAGCAGATTGACCGATTGGGTAAGGCCATCCAGCCTCTCGTCGATCAGCACATGGCTTTCGAGAACATTCTGCACGGTGCGCCGACCGCGCTCAGCAACTTCTTCAACGACTACAACGCCGACACCGGAACTATCGT
>DASXJI010000657.1:0-4636 GCA_036497495.1 Mycobacterium sp. | reverse complement strand
CTGCGCCGTGTGGCCAACCGCAACGTCGGCATCTTGCACGGCTGCCTGAAGACCCGCACGCTCTACGACGAGAACATCGCCTGGGGACACCACAACACCGCTGCGGCTTGACAAACAAAAACCTGGGATGTCTGCCGCAGGTAGCGCGCTCATGTCGATCAGTGTGCGCAGGAGGCCTGCCCCGGGGAGGCCGAAAGGTCGAGAAACGACGCTCCGTGCCGTGATCGCCGATCGGCGTCCACCTCGTCATACTCATTGACCATCGGGGAGGGTCTAGATGAAGCTGGCATAGACTGTTGCCGTTGTCGCGATGCTCGGCGGGTGCGCCGTGCACGGGACCACCAGCGCGCACACCTACTCAGTCGGTTCGGGTCAAAAGCAGCGTCAATGGCCTGCGTCGGCGTCTTCGTCCGCATCCGCCGCCGAGCCGTCCAGTTGGGTGGCGAAGTGCATTCCCGTCGGGCCGCAGGACCGTCTCGGAGTCGCGTCCGACTACGTCGGCATGACGTGGAACGAAGCGCAAGACGCGGCCAACCAGAACGAGGCGCAGCTCGTGTACATCGGTGGCGGCGGAACGTGTGGTGCCCTTCCGCAACTGGCCATCCTTGCTCCTCATCCTGGGCACGCGATTGTCGTCGCCTTCGATAACGAGATACGGCCGGAGAGCATCGACAGCTTCGCCACGAGCAAGGTCGTATTCGCAGAGCAAGTGAACCCCGCAGCCGTATGGGCGAACCACTAGCTCGCTCACAGTCTTCTCGCACGGTGAAGCGCACGGATTTGCCGCCCGGCGGCCCTACTGGATCTGCCGCTGACATGACGGCATGGCGTTACCGCTCTATGCCGCTGACGGCGGCGCTACGGGCCCAATTGTCAGGTACCTGCTGGCCCCAATCCGCCCCCTTTGCGTGCAACCTTTTTGCGGGCCAGGTGCTTATCTGTAGTGACGGGACTTCTTGGCCGCGAGATCGGGTTTTGATGCCGGTTGACGATGAAGCGACTTTCGACGCGTTCGTGCATCGTGCGAGCGGGCGGTTGTTGCGCGCTGGTTGGTTGCTGACTGGCGACTGGCAGGGAGCGGAGGACCTTGTTCAGGCCGCGTTGGAGAAGACGTGGCCGCGCTGGTCGGCTCCGACCGGTGATGGGGGGCGTCTCGCATATACCCGGCGGGTCATGATGACCACCTTCCTGCGTGGGGCGCGGCGGCGCTGGACGGGCGAGATTGCCACCGAAACGTTGCCCGAGACTGCGGTCGACGGTGGTTTCGATGAGGCGGTAATCAGCGCGAGCCTGCCGGCTGCCACTAGCAAGTTGCCTGCCAAACAGCGGGCGTGCGTGGTGCTGCGCTACTTCCTGGACTTGTCCGAGGCGGACACGGCGTCGGCGATGGGCAGCAGCGTCGGTGCGGTCAAGAGCAACACCGCTCGCGCGCTGGATGCGTTACGACGTGATCCAACGATCGGCGGTCTGGTCGATGGAACAAGGCCGTCCTCGGCTGGTTCTTCGATGCCTGTGGCGGCGGATGATCAACGCGAAGGGGTGCGCGGTGACGGATAGTCGCACTTTGGAAGAACGGCTGCCCGCCCTGCTCGAACGCGCAGCGCCGCAGCCTCCGCGGGCCTTGGTCGGCGCGTCGATCCGCAGCGCATCCAGCAGTTCGGCTGCGGTTCCCGCTGCAGATGTGGCGTCGGCCCATGCCCGTCATCGCCGGGCCTGGCGCTGGGCGGCCCCTACTGTCGTCGCGATAGTCGTGATCGCTATCGCAGTGACAGCGGCATTGGTCACAGCTCACCATCGCGTCGACTCCCACCGCGGCAGCGCGGGCCTCGGCCCTCACGGCGCCGCCGCGGTCAACGCGCAGCGGCATGGTCAGACTGCGGCAGCGTTGCAACGGCTCCTTGCCGCATTCTCGGTGCCCTCGGCGTGGCGACCGTCAACACGATCGCTATCGAAGGCGCTGGCCGTACCGCGCGACGATACGACCTCCTACCTCGTGAGCCGGGCCCGGCTGTGGGCCACGACCGATGCCGCCGACACCGCGATGAGCTACCTATCCACCCACCTGCCGTTCGAGATCACCGCCAGCAACGCAACGAAGCCGACCCCCAATTTCGCCAGCGCGGTATTCACACCGAGCGGGCGATGGACACGTTCGGGCGACTACGCCGCGCCGTCAGTCTCGGTGGTGATCCAGCGGCTTCGCACCGGCGCGGTCGGCGTCAAGATCGAGGCCTCCGCATATTGGCTTCCGGTGCGCACGCCGGCGCAAACCATCCCGGCCTCGGTGACCGGTGCCGCCGTCGTGATCAAAGGGTCAATGCTGTCAAAGATAGTCCGCCACGACCACCTGAACACAGCAGACGCACGCACCCTCGCACACCAAATCAACCGACTCGCCGTGACCTACCAAGGAGTGAGCTTGTGCCCGGTGCCTGGGCCGTCGGCAACCCTGAAATTCGCCAGCCCCGAAGGTTCACAAACGGTCACCGTGAGCAGCTTCTGCTCCGCCGGCGTGTTCGTGCAGCCCCGCACCCCCGGCATGCAAATCGACCTTGCGCCAGCACGCACCTTCCGCACCCTGCTAACAATGCTGCACCTTCCCGCCAATTTCGGGCGCAAGTGACCGAACCACCTTTACACAAGCCAGCGCGGAGAACCGCCGATCGGCCTCCCCGCAGCGGCCCTACCGGATTTGCCGCAGACCGGCGCACTCATCGGCCGATCTCCGGTAGACAGACTCCTCATGACCGGAGTCCGCTCGGACTGCGCGGGCGATGTTGGATCGTTCGCGCTGAAGTGGTGGGCACGGCAATCCACTACAGCCGGGCGGGGCAGGTGGCCGACGTGGTTAGCCAGGCGAGCGGCGCGAGCATCGGCGGCTGCATTGGTGGCTCGGCGGTCGGCGGGATTGCCCTTACCGGCAGCATCTGCTACTACGCGACGCCTTCCGGCCAAGATGGCATTACGCTGACTGGCCGTGGAGGTGGTGGTGGTCCGTTGGGCGCGAACCTGATGCTCGGCGCAAGCATCAGCGATGCACAGTCGCTTTGCGACTTGCATGGCCCGTTCGCATACGCCGGCGCGACTTTCGGCGAGGGGTTCCCTGAAGTCGGTGCACAAGGCGCCTTCGGGACGGGTTCGAACGGTAAGCCCGTCGGCGGCTTTACTGCGGGGTGGACGCTCGGTGTGAATTTCCCTACCCCGTTCATTTTCGAGGCCGGCGTGACCGATACTGGGATTTTCCCGGCGTGGTGATCGGATGAGTACCGATCCAAGCAGAACCATGCCGCCGAGACGGTGGATCGGTGGCGCCAACATCCCAACAGCTGGCGGATTTCGGGTAAACGCGTCGATGCCCCTAGCCCAGCTGACAATCGTCAGCACCACCGTCGAGTTACGGCTCCGCGGACCGCTAAGCAGACTCGGACGACCCGAAACGCTAAGAGCTAAGCCACCAGACTTGCACTCGGTCTTCCCGATCCGGACGAGATGGTGGCGGTTTCGCGGCATCGGGTTCAGGCGTCTCGATGGCCATGAGTACTACTTCAAGACCACGAGAATCGACGAGATTCTGGACACACTTTGCGGCTGTTCGGTTTTCCGGTTTCGGAGGAGGCGCAACCCGCGGTCAAGATTTGGCGAGGCGTTCCCTCGGCTGGCGGGCCTCGCTTTGGCGCACGCCTTGCGCCGATGACTCGTCCGACTTTCACGCTCTACGTCCGCGCTCGGGTGCGCGTCGCTTGATCGCCGGCAGTTTATGCCGGTCGCCAGACGTACCGTCCGTACACGCCCTTGCTCCTACCCGGAGCTGGTGACGTCCTCGACGGTCAAGTCCGGGCGGGCGCGCACGAACCGGGCGGTGTGGCGCAGCACCCGGCCGTGCGGCGACGTCGGCGGACGTCATCCGTATCTGCGAGGTTTGACGGCCGATGTGTCCTGAGTGGACACGCGGCTCCCGAAATGCGGCCGCGACGGCACTCGCGAGCAGATAGGTGCATCAGGATGAGAACAGTAAAGATTGTGCGGCCTGCCCAGGCCCGTTTCCACTGGCATGGCCCCGCGCGATCAGCCAGGCGGTTTCCACGCCGCGACCGACGGAAGAGGCGGAGTGAGTGTGGAGCGCGGGTTGCTCACAGGTAGAGCACCAGTGCGGCCAGGGATTATCACCGGCGCAACCCCGGCGACTCGCGGAGCAGTCTGTCCGCACGGGCGGGTGCCAAGGGGACTCGGTGGCACCGTCGACGGCGTCTGGGAGAGGAGGAATTGAGGTGGCACCTGACTTTGTGCGCTAGTCGGCGGCCATTTCGTGTGGGAGGAAGCGCCCGCCGAGCACGCGGCGGCCGTCCTCGACGCCATCAAGGGCGAGCGGTCATGACTCCCTCGACGCGGTCGCGCCCCGCGTCATGCGACGACCGAACTGCCCAACCTGGGCCCAAGCCACTCACCGTCGGCCTCCCATAGCCGACTAGATCAGCAGAAGGATGTGTCACATGATTGGGGTGTACCAAGGATCTTGGACAGGGCCTCTCAACTGAGAGGATCTGTCCATGCCAGAGCGACGCCGGAAGTTCAGCCCGCAGTTTCGGGCTGAGGCCGTGCAGCTGGTGATCGAGACCGGCAAGCCGATCGCGGAGGT
>DASXJI010000656.1:0-8611 GCA_036497495.1 Mycobacterium sp. | reverse complement strand
ACATCAGCGTCTTGGACCGATACGAACGCCAAGCTCACGACTGGGCACGGGCAACTGGAGGCTCGGTTGTCGAATTACATTCGTACGCAGTGGAATCCACAGACCCCCAAGAAGCCATGCTGAGCCAGCTGCACAAGCTGTACCCGGAGACCCGCTGGGCACGAGTGGTGCACGAACGCATACTTCAGCACCGCGATTGCCCGCTTTTCGCCCCGGGGACCCACGCGCACCGGCCCGGCGTCGTGACACCGCTGCCAGGACTACTGCTGGCCGGCGACGGGGTGCGCATCGACTTACCGGTGGCGCTGATGGAGCGTGCGGCCACCACCGGATGGACCGCCGCCAACCACTTACTGAAGCAGTGGGGACTCGCCGGCCACGCCCTGAGTACCGTTCCCACCCAAGGCCGTTGGGCGTTACTGCGCTATCTGGCCGGCCGAGAAAGGGTTTCGCGACAATGAGTATCGGCGACAACGTGCGGCGCCGCTGGCCCAAAGATTGGCCGCTGCAGGCGATCCCGCCGGTGAGGTGGGCCGAACAAAGTCCGACATACCGTGAGGCGTCCCCCGCGATCATCGAGGCTGCGCTGGACCGGTCGCAGCGCCGGCCGACCGGCAACTGGTACACCTTCGCGGCGAGCCGCGATGTGCGCAGCGGTCGGCCGCTGGGCACTCGTGTGGCCGGCGTCGAGCTGGTCGCCTGGCGTGATCAGCAATCCCGACTGCGCGTCGGCCCGCGCAGCTGCCCGCATCTCGGTGCCGACCTGGCGACCGCAGCCGTGCACGGCGGCGCGCTGATCTGCCGATGGCACGGCCTCTGCCTGGACGCCGACTCCGACGAATTCGGGTGGCGGCCGCTGCCCAGCTATGACGACGGCGTGCTCGCCTGGGTCCGCCTCGACGATGTCGGTGGCGAGGAGCCGCTCGATCAGCCGGTGATTCCGGCCCGACCAACCGGTGACACACTGGACGCCGTCGCGAGAATGGTCGGCACTTGCGAACCGTCCGACATCATCGCCAACCGCCTCGATCCTTGGCACGGCGCGTGGTACCACCCCTATTCGTTCACCCGGCTCGAGGTGCTGACCACTCCGACCGAAGAGGCAGACCGTTTCCTGGTCGCGGTGACATTCCGGATCGGCCGCGTCGGCGTACCCACGGTCGCAGAGTTCACCAGCTCCGAGGCGCGCACCATCGTGATGCGTATCCTGGACGGTGAGGGAGCGGGCAGTGTGGTCGAAACTCACGCCACCCCATTGGGTTTGGGCCCCGACAACCGGCCCCGAACGGCGGTGATCGAAGCCACCGTGGCCCACTCCGACCGCACCGGCTTCAAGCGGGCGCGTCATGCTGCCCCGCTGATCACCGGGCTCATGCGCGTCGCCGCGGCCCGGCTGTGGAAAGACGACTTGGCCTACGCCGAACGCCGCTATCAGCTGCGGGCCGGCACACCGTAATCCGTTCGCCCGCTACATTCGCGTGGAAACCTGTGCGCCGCTCGCCTTTGCGGTGATGTCGCGGGCGATGCCGCCGAACACCGCGCTACGAAGCCAACCGGACGCCGTCCAAAAGACTTCACCGGCAAGGCCATACGGCTGGAACACCACCCGCTGCCGATAGCAGCAATGACTGTCGCCGTCGTCGCGCACCGACAGCTCGAGCCAAAGCCGGCCCGGCAATCGAACATTCGCGCGCAGTCGCAACAGCCGGGGCCGATCAACGTGCTCGACGCGCCACCAGTCCAGCGCCTCACCCGCGTGCAGCTGGCGCGATGATGATGATCGCGGCGCGGCATCGGCGGCCCGACCAGCCCATCTGCGCAGCGCCCGGCGCGGCGGGGCCGCAGACCAATCGTGCTGGGCGCCGATCGACTCGAACACCCGCCACAGCGTCTCGACATCGGCATCGATGTGCCGTTCAACCACCTGTTCGTGCAGCGATCCGCCGGCCCAGGCCGGGTCGGTGGGCAGCGGCTGGGACGGTGAGTCCTCATTTCCCGGTCGCGACCAGCGAGTCGTCAGTGCCGTGTCGCGCGTCCGTTCCAGTGCGAGTTCGACGGCGTCTTCGTAGTGCGTCAGGCCTTTTCGGGGGTCCGGGATGTGTTGGGCGATATCGTGCTCGGTGCAGACGACATCGTTCTCGAGCGATTTCATCAGCGACGACGCCAACGACCGCGGCAACGGGGTGATCAGGTTAACCCAGTGCGAGGACAGGTACGGAGTCAGTACCGGCACCGGGATGGCGACTCGGCGCCGCAGGCCCGCGATCGCCGCGAACTTCCGGATCATCTCGGTGTAGGTGAAGGTGTCCGGACCGCCGATGTCGAAGGGGCGGCTCACGTCGGCCGGCAATTCTGCGGCGTTCGTGAGGTAATACAGCACGTCCTCGATCGCAATGGGCTGAACCCGGGTGCGCAACCATTTCGGCGTGACCATCAACGGCAGTCGTTCAGTCAGGTACCGCAGCATTTCGAAGCTCGCAGACCCGGCTCCGATGATCGCCGCCGCACGCAGTTCCGCGGTCGGGATCCCCGAATCATGCAGCAGCCGGCCAACTTCGGCTCGTGACGCCAAATGATCCGACAAATGCTGATGATCCGCGATGATGCCGCCCACGTACACGATGCGCGAGAGGCCTGCCTGTTTAGCCGCATCCGCGACGATCGAGGCCGCACGGGCATCCCTGTCGACGAAATCGCTGCTGAGCATCGAGTGCACCAGGTAGAAGAGCACTTGCTGACCCTCGAGTGCCCGCCGCACTGTGTCGGCGTCCGCGACGTCACCCTCGACTACCTCGACGTCCTGGCGCCACGGCACATCGTCAAGCTTGGCGGGCGTTCGCGCCATCGCCCGGACGTCGTGACCCGCCGCCAACAGTTCGGGGACCAGCCGCACCCCTAGGTAGCCGGTGGCGCCGAAGATGACGCAGTGCATAGCTCACTCCTCGCTTAGCTCAGATCTGCAGCAGCTGGGCGCACCGCTCCGGGTGGTATGCCCACTTTTCTCACCGTGCCAGATCATGGCATCTATTTCATATTCTGAATAGTTAAGTTTATAGTGTAAACGTGAGCGTGGGTAGTGGCATCGGGTAGCTGCCGCCAGCCAGATGCGCTGCGACCCTACAACTGACGACCTGGAAGCCCGCACAGTGAATACGCCCAAATCCGAAGAGCTGTATCTGGATTCGCAAACAACGACGTACGTGCAGGCAACCCAATTCATCTCCGACCTGCACCGACGCGCGTCATTCGACACACCCGCGCTGCTGAGCGGACTGATCACCGGCGCCGCGGAATCGGTCCCCGGAGCCCAATACGCAGGTATCACGGTGACGCAGAGACGTCGCGGTATCGATACCGCGGCCGCGACCCATCGCTACCCAGTGCTGCTCGATGACATCCAGGGCCGCTATCAACAGGGACCATGCCTGACTGCCGCCGCCTCGCAGAAAAGCGTCCGCGTCGATGATCTCGTCCGTGACGATCGATGGCCGCTCTACCGTGGCGCTGCGCTCAGGCAGACCCCCATTCGATCGATATTGTCGTTTGGAATGTTCAAAGAAGGCGTCTCCGCTGCGGCGCTCAACTTCTACGCCGAATCGCCGGACGTCTTCGATGACGAGTCAGTCAATCTGGGGCTCATTTTCGCGACGCATGCGGCACTGGCCTGGAACATGATGCGGCGTGACCAGCAGTTTCGCGTTGCACTGGTCTCGCGGGACATCATCGGCCAGGCCAAAGGCAGGCTGATGGAACGTTTCGATATTGACGCTACTAAAGCCTTCGAACGGCTCAAGCAGATGTCCCAAGACGGCAATACGCCCATTGCGCAAGTTGCACAGCGGGTCACGCGCGGCGACAGCTCACTTTGAAGTAACCCTGCGACAGCGAATACCTTTGCCCTAATTGACTACTCACAACTTCTGACCCGTACTGGTTGGGCCCCGCCGGTTCCCGAAAGCGGGTCATTACGCTATACCGAAACGCGGTGCAGCGACGCCGTTCGCGTTGCAAGAGATATTTCTGGCTGTTGCTGGCGTATTCTCGCTGATCCAGCGGGTGTCCGATATTCTGAACGGAATTATCGCTAAGAAGGATGCGATCAGGTGACTAAGCGGGACACAAACGGTTCACCTCCCAGCAGGCCAGAGCTGGAACAGCTGATGTCGGCCGATATGCGGGCGGTTACGGCACAGTCCGACCGAATAGGTCGCCATTTCGCGCGCCAAAACGACGTGAGCGGCAACGACTTCCACGCGTTGTTGCACGTGATGGTCGCCGAGACGGCCGGGACGCCACTGACGATGGCTCAGCTACGGCAGCGGATGGACGTCTCACCGGCCGCGATTACCTACCTCGTCGATCGGATGATCGATGCCGGCCATGTCCGCCGCGAATCGGACCCCTCGGATCGACGCAAGGCCCGTCTCCGTTACGAAGCAAGCGGCATGGAGCTGGCACACGGATTTTTTCAACCGCTCGGCGCGCACCTGCGAGCTGCACTCGCCGGCATACCCG
This sequence comes from Mycobacterium sp., assembly GCA_036497495.1. Lineage (GTDB taxonomy): Bacteria > Actinomycetota > Actinomycetes > Mycobacteriales > Mycobacteriaceae > Mycobacterium. The sequence goes on along the minus strand of DASXJI010000656.1, from coordinate 4,096 downwards.
ACCGGGATCTGCTTGCCGCTCACCGGGTTTTCGGCGCGATGATCGCCGCGATGTCGACATTTGAAGCCGAAATCGGGATTCACCAATCAAAGCCGTCGAAGGCTCCGGCCACCGCATCCAGCGACCTCGCCTGAGCACGCCTTCCGCAACCGAAAACTGTTACGGATCGCTGCTTTACTGGATTTGGCTGACGCCGATATTGCGCAGGGACGGTAAGTCCGCAGCACCGGCACCATGCAGGCAGATCCGCAGCTCGTCGATGAAACGCTGTAGCCAATCCACCACGGCCGCACTGGATTCGATCGCCGCAGCCAGCAATGGCCGAGCGATGGCCACGACGTCTGCGCCCAAAGCCAACGCTTTCGCCGCGTCCATGCCGGTGCGAATACCACCAGAAGCGACCAGCGGGACAACAGGCAGAGCCTCGCGCACCTCCACGATGGCCTGCGCCGTCGGTATCCCCCAGTCGGCCAGGTCGGGGAATCGCAGCTCGCCATAGCGAACGAGCTGCTCCACGCGCGACCACGAGGTACCGCCGGCACCGGCGACGTCGATCGCGGCCACCGGCAACTCGCCGGAATCACCCGTCAACTCGCCGATCGCTGAGGTGCCGATGCCGTGGCCCACCTCCTTGAGCAGCACTGGATATTCCAATGCGCCGGCGACCTGGCGCAGCCGGTCGAGCGACCCGGAAAAGTCGCCGTCGCCATTTCGTTGGACGGCCTCTTGTAGCGGATTGGTGTGCACCGCAAGCGCATCGGCGCCAACTCGCCTCAGCGCATTCGAGATGTCGTCAACCGCAGCAGCGGTCAGCTGCGCGAGCCCAATGTTGCCGAACAACAACACATCCGGCGCGACATCTCGGACCGTGAAGCTAGATGCCGCTTGTTCCCCCAATGCACTGTCCAGCATGATCCGCTGCGAGCCAAGCATCATTCCGATGCCGAGTCGTTGCGCGGCTTCGGCCAGATTCTTGTTGATGGTCCCGGACAGCTCGGCGCCGCCGGTCATCGCCCCGACCAGGATCGGTGCCCGTAAGGGCACACCGAGGAAGCTGCCCGACAGATCGACGCGAGCGAGGCTGGTCTGCGTCAGCGCGTTGTACGGCAGCCGGTAGCGTTCCAGCCCCGTCGTCACACCGGAATACGTCACTCTGTCGTCAAGGCATACGTCGATGTGGCGTCGCTTGCGGGTCGTCATCCCGTTCGAATCAGTTGGCACAGCACCTCCCTCCTCGTTCCCGTGGCTCAATCGGTCGCCCGCTCGGGCGGCTTCCGTGACGACAACTCATCCTGGTATAGCCGCATCGCCGCGATCAGCGCGGTGAAAACCCTGGTGGCCGCGGAGAGGTCTTCGTCGGATAAGCCTTGCATCGCTTCGTGGGAATGGGCTCCCAGCGGGGCGAAGAACGCTCGCGCGGTAGCCACGCCAGAATCCGAATAACGCAGAATCACCTTGCGCCGGTCGCCGGGGTCGGACTCGCGCATGATGTGCCCCGACGCCATCATTCGGTCAACCAGATAGGTGATGGCCGCGCCTGACAGCCCCATCCGTTGCCGGAGCTCACCCGACGTGATTGGCACGCCGGCGGTTTCGGCAACCATCACATGCAGCAGAGCGCGAAAATCGGTTGGCCGCACGTCATGCAGCACGGCGAACGATCGGCCGATCTGTTCGGACTCAGCCGTCATCACCCGCAGATGAGCGGAAATCTGCTGTTCGAGTGCGGCTCGGCCGCCCGCCGTCTCATCGGGGCCCATGACGTTGTTCAGCTTATCCCCCGTACGGATATTACTTCAGTTGATTAATACTTAAGATAATGAAAGACTTGTCGACGTCGAAGGGATATCAGGTGAACAAGCAGATACTGGCCGCGACGACCCTTTCCGTCGGCGCGACCTCAGGAATCGGAAGCATCGCCACCCAGCCGCGGATCAGCCGGTGGTACTCCCATTTACGTAGACCAAGCTATGTGCCGCCCAACGGTGTGTTTCCGGTCGCTTGGACCACGTTGTACGCCGACATCGCGGTCACCTCCGCGACCGCGATCGACCGACTGCGCAGGACCGGGCGTGACGAAGAAGCCCGCAATTACGTTGTCGCGCTGGCGGCCAACCTGATCCTCAATGCGGGGTGGAGTTGGTTGTTCTTCAAGTATCAGAAGCTGGGAGCCTCGGCGATCGGCGCAGCCGTGCTGGCCGCCAGCAGCGCCGATCTGGCCAGGCGTACCGCTGCGGCTGACCCGCGGGCGGGGGCCGCGCTGGCGCCGTATCCGCTGTGGTGTGCCTTTGCCGCCGTAATGTCGGGCCACATCTGGGTACTCAATCGCCGATGAAACGCTTGACCCGCTGATGCCCGGGCTGTTGTGGTTCCGCCGAGACCTCAGACTGCGCGACCTCCCTGCGCTGCTCCGAGCGGCTGCCGACAACGACGAGGTGTTGGCGTGCTTTGTCCTCGATCCCCGTTTGGAGGCGTCCTCGGGCAGCCGCCGGATGCAGTATCTGTGCGACTCGTTGCGCCAGTTGCGCGACGACCTGGATGGACGGCTTTTGGTGACGCGGGGCCGCCCCGAGGAGCGCATTCCTGCGCTCGTCAAGGAGATTGAGGCGCCGTCGGTGCATGTTTCCGAAGATTTCGCACCCTACGGGCGACGGCGTGACGATCGCGTGCGCTCGGCGTTGGGCGAAGTGCCGGTGGTGGGGACGGGGTCGCCGTATCTCGTCTCACCGGGGCGCGTGATCAAGGACGATGGCGAGCCGTACAAGGTGTTCACCCCGTTCTTCAGCCGATGGCGCGAGATGGGCTGGCGGTCAGCTGCCCGATCGGGAGCCAAGTCCGCGAACTGGGTCGATCCAACCAAGCTGGGCAAGCGCGCCAAACCGGTCGACATACCCGACCCCGGCGCCGAACTCGACCTGCCCGCGGGCGAGGCTGCCGCGCGACGGCAGTGGAAAAGGTTCGTCGACAAGGGACTTGAGAACTACGGCGACGATCGGAATCGTCCCGACCACGACGGCACGAGTCGGATGTCCGCCCATCTGAAGTTCGGCACGATCCACCCCCGGACCATGGTCGCCGACTTGGACCAGCGGCGCGCGGGTGCACGAGCGTATTTGCGAGAGTTGGCTTTTCGCGACTTCTACGCCGCGGTACTGCATCATTGGCCCGACGGCGTCTGGTGGAATTGGAACCGCGATTTCGACGCTATCGAAACCGATACCGACGCCGACGCCAAGCGGCGTTTCGAATCCTGGAAAGCCGGCCAGACAGGATTTCCGATCGTCGACGCTGGCATGCGTCAACTTCGCGAAACGGGTTTCATGCACAACCGGGTGCGGATGATCGTTGCGTCGTTTCTGGTCAAGGACTTGCACCTGCCCTGGCAATGGGGTGCCCGGTGGTTCCTCCACCAGCTGGTCGACGGCGATATGGCCAGCAACCAACACGGCTGGCAGTGGTCCGCGGGGTGCGGCACCGATGCCGCGCCGTACTTCCGGGTGTTCAACCCGACACGGCAGGCCGAAAAGTTCGATCCCGCCGGCGATTACGTGCGCCGCTGGGTCGCCGAGCTCGCCGATGCCGACGACGTCACTCTGACCAAAGGCGATCGGCCGGCGGATTATCCCGAACCGATCGTCGACCACAGCGCGGAACGCAGCGAAGCGCTGCGCCGCTACCAAAGCATGCCGTGAGTTAGCGGGCGGCTTTCTTGCGTTCGATGTCGGCCAGCGCCGCGGCAAGCTCGGCGCGCTGAGCGGCCGAAGTCTCCCAGGCCAGCTGCCGGTTCTTGACCACCTTGGCCGGCGCTCCGACCGCGATGGAGAAATCCGGCACGTCGCCGCGGACAACCGCGTGTGATCCCAGCACGCAGCCCCGTCCGATGGTGGTGCCGCGCAGCACGGTCACCTTGACCCCGACCCAGGTGTCTGGGCCGATGCGGATCGGGGATTTAACGATCCCCTGATCTTTGATCGGCAGCGTGATGTCGTCCATCCGATGGTCGAAATCGCAGACATAGCACCAGTCGGCCATCAGGACCGAGTCGCCGAGTTCGATGTCGAGGTAGCAGTTGATGACGTTGTCGCGGCCCAACACC
>DASXJI010000655.1:0-6048 GCA_036497495.1 Mycobacterium sp. | reverse complement strand
TTCAGGCCACCGGCGTTTGCGACGATGCGCACCCCGCGGTCGGAAGCCAGCCCCAGGCATTCCTCGAGTTGGGTCAGGAAGGTTTTGGCGTAGCCGCGCTCGGGATGCTTCATCCGGTCGCGGCCGAGGATCAGCATGGTCAGCTCGGCCAGGTAATCACCGGTGAGGTAGTCGAGCTCGCCGCCGACCAGCATCTCGCGCATCGCGGAATGCCGGTCGCCGTAGAAGCCCGAACAGTTTCCGATCCGAACCGATGCCGCCGAACTCCGGGCACCAGAAGAGGACGTCACGTGTGGTCCTCCTCCCAGCCGCCAGCCGGCGCCACCAACCAACCGGTAGGTTAGCGGGTACCGGCAGTGTCACGTCAAGGGCGTTGGCGCGTTCAAGAGCCGATTTTTGCCACCAGCAGGTCAGCGACTACTATCAGTCCAAGCGTCGCTGCCGAGACTTCTTGCGCGGCGACCCCCCTACCAGGAGTAAGGCCCCATCATGGCTGTGCCAAAGCGCAGAATGTCGCGCTCGAACACCCGTAGCCGGCGCGCGCAGTGGAAGGCTGAGAAGCCCGAACTGGTCGGCGTGACAGTGGCGGGCAAGCAGCACAAGGTGCCGCGCCGCCTCCTGAAGGCGGCGCGCCTCGGTCTGATCGACCTCGACCGGCGCTAACTTCTTTGCCGTGAGCATCGTCTCCCGGCAAAAGCGCAGCAATTTGCGGCAGTCAGTTTTGCCGACCTCTCAGCAGGTTCTCAGGCGATTGGTTAAAACTGGTGGTCGTGCGAATTCTTGTCGTTGACGACGACCGCGCTGTGCGCGAGTCACTGCGTAGGTCACTTTCCTTTAACGGGTACTCGGTTGCGTTAGCCGAGGATGGCGTCGAGGCCCTGGAGATGATCTCCGCTGACCGGCCTGACGGGCTGGTACTCGACGTCATGATGCCCCGGCTGGACGGCTTGGAGGTGTGCAGGCAGCTGCGCAGCACTGGGGATGATCTGCCGATTCTGGTGCTGACCGCCCGCGACACGATTTCCGAGCGCGTCGCCGGCCTGGATGCCGGAGCCGACGACTACCTGCCCAAGCCATTCGCTCTGGAAGAGCTGTTGGCGCGGATGCGGGCGCTGCTGCGTCGCACAAGAATCGAAGACGCCTCCGAATCCGTGGCGATGACCTTCGCGGACCTCACCCTTGATTCGGTGACTCGCGAGGTCACCCGGGGGCAACGCCAGATCAGCCTGACCCGCACCGAATTCGCTTTGCTGGAGATGCTGATCGCCAATCCGCGACGGGTATTGACGCGTAGCCGCATTCTCGAGGAGGTGTGGGGTTTCGACTTCCCCACGTCGGGTAACGCGCTCGAGGTGTATGTCGGTTACCTGCGTCGAAAGACCGAGGCCAACGGCGAGCCGCGACTGATCCATACCGTTCGAGGTGTGGGTTACGTGCTTCGCGAAACTCCTCCCTGATGCCGTTGAAAACACTGTTCCGTCTGCAGAGCCGACGTCCGCTGCGGGCCAGCACATCGTTGTCGCTGCGGTGGCGGGTGATGCTGCTGGCCATGTCGATGGTGGCAATGGTCGTCATTCTGATGGCCGTCGCGGTGTATGCGGTGATCTCCGCGGCGCTGTACAAGGACATCGATAACCAGCTGCAGAGCCGGGCTCAGCTTTTGATCGCCAGCGGATCGTTGGCGGCCGACCCGGCGAAAGCCATTGAGGGCACGGCGTATTCCGACGTCAACGCGATGCTGGTGACTCCTGGCCGGTCGATCTTCACCGCCAACCAGGAGGGTCAGACGTTGCCGGTGGGGCAACAGGAAAAGGCGGTCATTCGCGGCGATCTGTTCATGTCCCGGCGCACGGCCGCCAATCAGCGGGTACTGGCCGTGCATCTGCCGAACGGCAGCTCCCTGCTGATCTCCAAGAGCCTGGCGCCGACCGATGCGGTGATGACGAAGCTGCGCTGGGTGCTGCTGATCGTCGGCGGGGTCGGTATGGCGGTGGCCGCGGTCGCCGGCGGCATGGTCACCCAAGCCGGCCTGCGCCCGGTGGGACGGTTGACCGAGGCGGCCGAACGGGTGGCGCGCACCGACAACCTGCGGCCCATACCGGTCTTCGGTAGCGACGAATTGGCCAGGCTCACTGAGGCATTCAACATGATGCTACGTGCTCTGGCCGAATCCCGGGAACGCCAGACCCGGCTGGTCGCCGACGCCGGTCACGAGCTGCGGACCCCGCTGACGTCGCTTCGCACCAACATCGAACTGCTGATGGCTTCGAGCGCACCCGGTGCGCCGCCGATTCCCGAGCAGGAGATGGTCGACTTGCGGACCGATGTGATCGCGCAGATCGAGGAATTGTCCACGCTGGTCGGCGATTTGGTGGACCTGACCCGCGCCGATGCTGGCGAAGTGATCCATGAGCCGGTCGATATGAGCGAGGTCATCGACCGGTCACTGGAGCGAGTTCGCCGGCGCCGCATGGATGTTGAGTTCGATGTCGAGGTCGCGCCCTGGCAGGTGTACGGCGACTCCGCGGGCCTGTCGCGCGCGGTGCTGAACCTGATGGACAACGCCGCCAAATGGAGCCCGTCGGGCGAGCATGTCGGTGTCCGGCTCCGCCAACTCAACGCGACGCACGCCGAGCTGGTGGTGTCCGACCATGGGCCGGGCATTCCGGAGAACGAACGCGAGCTGGTCTTCGAGCGGTTCTTCCGCTCGATTACCGCACGGGCCGTGCCCGGCTCGGGGCTGGGTCTGGCGATCGTCAAACAGGTGGTACTCAAACACGGTGGGGCGCTCCGCGTCGAAGACACGATTCCCGGGGGCCAGCCGCCGGGAACATCGATTTACGTCCTGCTGCCGGGACAGCCGATGGCGGTGTCTGACTACCCCGACGACGGTGAAGATGAGGCGGATGTTTCCAGCTCGTCAACTCCGGGGAACTCTGCACCTCCAGCGAACGTTATCTCAGTCGAATCTCAGACCACGCAGGCAAGGTAAATCCAGTTACTGTTTGAGTCTGAACCGACTGCACAAGAGAGAGCGATCTAGCGACATGACGAATCACCCGAGGTATTCGCCACCGCCGCAGCAGCACGGATATGGTCCCGTGTCCGATCAGCGCGGGGCCACAGGCCATTCCGGCCCAGGGCAGCAGCAAACCTATCAGCAAGGCTACGACTGGCGTTACGGCCAGCAGCCCCAGCAGGGGCAGTACCGGCAGCCCTACGGCCACTTCGCCGGTGGTCACGCTGGGCCTCCGCCGCCTGCTCCGCGAAAGCGTTCTCGCGCAGGCGCATTGACTGTCGGTGCGGTGGCGGTTGCGGTGGTGTCGGCCGGTATCGGCGGTGCCACCGCGTCGGTGATAGCGCACCACGGATCGCTCGCCTCCGTCGCGGACGGGGCGCTAGCGGGTGGTGCGACCCCCGGTATGCCGGCCTCGAACGCGCCGATGGGCGGTGTCGAGCAGGTGGCCGCCAAGGTGGTGCCCAGCGTCGTCATGCTGGAGACCAACCTCGGTCGTGCGTCCGAGGAGGGCTCGGGCATCATCCTGTCTGCGGACGGTTTGATCCTGACCAACAACCACGTCGTCGCGACCGCGGCCAACCCTGGCAAGGCGCCTGCGCCGCACGGGCGTCCGGGCGAACACCAGGGCCCTGACGAAGACCCCGGCGGCCCCGGCCCCGATCCCGACCAGCCTGCCCCGCCCGCCGGAGCCAAGCCGAAGACCACCGTGACGTTCTCCGACGGTCGCACCGCGGAGTTCAGCGTCGTCGGTACTGACCCGACCACCGACATCGCCGTGGTTCGCGTGCAAGGCATTTCGGGGCTGACGCCGATCAGCCTCGGATCGTCGGCCAACCTTCGGGTCGGTCAGCCGGTGATGGCGGTCGGTTCGCCGCTCGGCCTGGAGGGCACGGTGACGACCGGTATCGTCAGTGCGCTCAACCGGCCGGTGTCGACGACCGGTGAGTCGAGCAACCAGAACACTGTGCTGGACGCGATCCAGACCGACGCCGCGATCAACCCCGGTAACTCCGGTGGCGCGTTGGTCAACATGAGCGGACAGCTGGTCGGCGTCAATTCGGCGATCGCCACACTCGGCGGTGACTCGCCGGACGCGCAGAGCGGCTCGATCGGTCTCGGCTTTGCGATACCGGTCGATCAGGCCAAGCGCATCGCCGACGAGCTGATCAGCTCCGGCACCGCGCAGCACGCCTCGCTTGGCGTGCAGGTCACCAGCGACAAGGAGACGCCGGGCGCCAAGGTTGTCGAGGTGGTGCCGAACGGCGCCGCAGCAGCCGCCGGTATGCCCGGCAACGTGGTGGTCACCAAGGTCGACGACCGCACGGTCAACAGCGCCGACGCGTTGGTCGCCGCCGTGCGATCCAAGGCACCCGGGGACAAAGTCACCCTGACCTACAAAGACCCGTCTGGTGAAACCAAGAAGGTCCAGGTCACGCTGGGCAAGGCCCAGCAGTGATGAGAGCCGCCGCGCCGTGGTCGGAGTCCAGATATACGGTTGCAGCCATGGAAGAGCGCGCGGACTTGGTCGGCAGGGCACTTGTCGTTGTTGTTGACGATCGGACTGCCCACGGGGACGAGGACCACAGCGGTCCGTTGGTCACTGAGTTGCTCACCGAAGCCGGGTTCGTTGTCGACGGCGTGATAGCCGTCGCCGGCGACGAGGTGGAGATCCGCAACGCGCTCAACACCGCGGTGATCGGGGGAGTGGACCTGGTCGTGTCGGTCGGCGGCACCGGCGTGACTCCCCGCGACGTCACCCCCGAAGCGACGCTGGACATCCTCGACCGCGAAGTTCTCGGCATCGCCGAAGCCATCCGTGCATCGGGGCTGTCCGCGGGCATCATCGAAGCTGGCCTGTCACGCGGTCTGGCCGGCATCTCCGGCAGCACCCTGGTGGTCAATCTCGCCGGCTCGCGGTTCGCAGTGCGCGACGGCATGGCGACGCTGAATCCGTTGGCGGCCCAGATCATCGGGCAACTCTCCAGCCTGGAGATCTGACGCTGAGCAGGCCGGCCGGTGACGACCCGGGGGCGATTCACCGGGTATTCGGGACAGAGCTCCCGCAAGAGGCGTCAGACGAGCGTGATTCGCACGCGAGTCGAGACGCCGACGATCGTGAGCAGTGGCTGCGGGACAACGTGCCTCCACACCACAGCTGAACCGCCTGCTGGGAGCTACCTGTCCTCGATGCTGGCGCTTTCCGGGGCGTTGGCGGAGTGATGCCCTGAGCCGCCAGCGGATTCGGCGAGCTGATCCCGGATCTGGGTGAGCAGTGAGAGTTCGGTGTCCTCGGCTTGCTTTACTTCACCACGCTTGCGCAGCGTGTTGTACGGCAGCACGACCAAGAAGTACACCACCGCCGCGATAATGATGAAGTTGATCGCGGCGGACAATGCGACGTTGAAGTCGATGAATTGACCTCCGCCAATACTGATTTTCAAGATTCCGACGTCGGACTTTCCGCCGGCTCCGATCCGGTCGACCAACGGCTGAATGACGCTTTCAGTGAATTTGGTGACCAAACCGGTGAACGCGGTACCGATCACCACCGCTACAGACAGGTCGATGATGTTGCCGCGTGCGAGAAACTCCTTGAAACCCTTCAACATCGGGATGTCCTTTCCGCAGTGGGTATGCCTCAAAGCAATGGGAGTCTACGAAAAAGCTAGCCGAGCCGGGCTGGCCGTGCGAGAGTTTGCTGTTTATCCGCCAGACACTCAGTGCAGGGTGAGGGTCACGGTCTGAACCAACGCCGCGCCGGCCACCGCGTTAGCGGAGGCGGCCGGCAGCGCGACGAGCACCACGCGATCATTGGTCGCGGTCTGAGCTTTCTGCTTTGCCGAGACCGACACCACGATCGCGTCGGTGGCGACGACGTGCGGGTTGGGTTGCGCATTGTTCTCCGACGCGGCCACGACGTCGACGACATCACCTGGTCGGACCAAGTCGATCAGTGCGCTGTCCGCCGGATGCACCGGCACTATCCGAGCATCAGGCCCAGCGGCTGACTCGGCAAGTCGGCGGCCCAG
>DASXJI010000654.1:0-2637 GCA_036497495.1 Mycobacterium sp. | reverse complement strand
GCCTTGCCCGATTCGTGGCCCCAGCCGGACTGCTTGTAGCCACCGAACGGCATGGAGTGGTCGTACGGGAAGGCGCAGTTGAGCCCGACGGTTCCGGCCTTGAGCCGCTTGGCCAGTCGGTGGGAGCGGCCAAGGTCTTTGGTCCACACCGTGGCGGCCAGCCCGTAGGTGCTGTTGTTGGCCAGCGCGACGGCCTCGTCCTCGTCGTCGAACGGCAGGATCGTCACGACCGGACCGAAGATCTCTTCCTGGAACAGCCGGCTGGTGTCGGGATCGAGGTTGGTGACCACCGTCGGGTGGACGAAGTAGCCCTTGCGGTCGAGCCGGTGGCCGCCCGTGACGATCTCGGCACCGTCGGATCTGCCCTGGTCGAGGTAGCCCAATACCCGGGTGAGCTGCTTCTGGCTGATCAGCGGGCCGCTCATGACGCCCTCTTCGTTGGGGGCACCCATCTGCATGGCATCCGCAACCATCGCCATGCCCTCCACCACCTGGTCGTAGACACCGCGCTGCACCAGAATGCGGGAGCCGCACACGCAGGCCTGCCCGGAGTGCACGAAGGTCCCGAACGCCGACATCGGGATTGCCTTCTTCAGTTTCGCGTCTTCGAAGATCAACACTGGTGACTTGCCACCGAGCTCGAGGGTGACCTTGTTGAGGTTGCTGTCGGCCGAGGCGTGCACGATCGCCCGACCAACCTCTGTCGAACCGGTGAAGGCGACCTTCTCCACATCGGGGTGCGCGGTGATCGCCGCGCCGACGGTGTGGCCGTAGCCGTTCACCAGGTTCGCCACCCCATCAGGAACTCCCGCCTCGGCCAGGATCTGCATCAGCACGTGTGCTGAAAGTGGTGTCTCCTCAGCGGGTTTCACGATGCTGTTGCAGCCGGCTGCCAGCGACGGCGCGAGCTTGGCGCAGAAGTTGAAGACCGGACCGTTCCACGGAAAGATCAGCCCGACCACGTCGTAGGGCTCGCGCACCGTGTAGGTGTGCATGTGCGAGTCGACTCCGGTCAGACCGCCGGTGTTGACGTCGCGCGCGATGCCGTCGATCTTGGTACACCAGCCGGCGTAGTAACGAAACCACTCCGCGCCGATCTTCACCTGCATCTCCGCTTGAGCGGGATACATTCCGCCGTTGAGCATTTCGAGCTCGGCCAGAAGCCCGGCGTTCTTGTCGATGAGTTCGGCGACGCGCCACAGGATCTTGGCGCGCTCGTAGTCGGGCTTCTGTGACCAGATCCCGGACTCGGCGCTCGCTTTCGCGCGGGCTACAGCGGCGTTGACGGCGTCGGGGCCACAGTCGGTGAACTGGGCGATCTGCTCTTCGGTGGCGGGATCGAAGACCGGGATGACGTCGCCGGTCCCAGCTTGGTCGCGGATCTCGTCGAGTACAGCCTGCACCGTCGTCATCGTCGTCCCTTCCCGCTTCGCTGCGAGGTCGTAGTGCGGCGTGGATCTATAAAAATAGAGTGCCGTCCGAGGCGTACGTTATGCGCCTAACCACTCCGATGTCCAGACTTTTCGGGTGAAGCTAATTGCTCTGGGGCTCTTACGTACTCGCGGTCAGCGCCTGCGCCGCGGCGCCGAACATCGTCTGCTTGATGGCCCCCAGCGTGCCCGGGTCCTTGCCGTCCAGCGGGCGCAGGACGTCGACGGCCGCGTCGGTCACGGCGCCCTCGCCCGCGACGGCATCGACAATGCCCAGGGCTACGGCGTCATCGCCGCCGAAGCGGCGTCCGGTCGTCATCGAAGCAACCGCTGCCGGTGGGGTGAGCTTGGCTTGGATCAGTGCCGCCATTCCGGGTGTAAAGGGTATGCGGATGTCCACCTCGGGGAAGCAGAAGAAGCCTCGGTCGGAGCGCATCACCCGAAAGTCGTGCGCGAGCGCCAGCATCGCGCCCGCCCCGAACGCGTGACCGACCACGGCCGCCGCGGTGGGTACCGGCAGGGTGAGGAACCGGGCCAGCATGCTCTGCACGCGTCCGACGTACCACGTCGCCTGATCACCGTGTGCGGTCAGCCAATCCAGGTCCAGACCGTTGGAGTAGAACTTGCCGCCGCCAGTGGTCACCAGACCCTGGGCGCCAGAATCGACCAGTTCATTCAGGTGCGCGTCAACGGAATCGAGAAGCCCTGGGGAGAAACGGTTTTCGTCATCACCGAGATCCAGAACGGCAATCTTGTCTTGGTAGCTCAGGCTGAGTCCCATGATTTCTTTCCTTAATCAGGTGCCAGGTCCGGCACCTCGCTGGCGTGGTCGACAACGTCGTCGGCCGCGGTCGCGACGCGGTCACGAACCAGGAACCAGCCGCCGATCAGGGCGGGAACCGCGGCCACCAGCGCCGCGATGACCCAGGGACCCTTCTCAGGGTCGAGCGCCATCAGCACCAGCACGCCCACCAAGAAAACCAGCGTTGCATAGCCGCTGTACGGGGCGAGCGGCATCCGGAAATGCGGCCGCTGCAACGTTCCGGCCTTCACCTTGTTGTAAAAACGGAGTTGGCAGAGCACGATCGTTGCCCAGGCCGCGAGCACCCCGATAGCGGCGATGTTGAGCACGATTTCGAAGGCCTGGCTCGGCTTGACCGCGTTGAGCACGACGCCGAACAGCCCGATGACGGCGGTCAGCAGGATC
>DASXJI010000653.1:0-3054 GCA_036497495.1 Mycobacterium sp. | reverse complement strand
TGATCGTGGAAAAGCAAGCGTTGGTGGGCGGTTCGACGGGATTGTCCGGCGGCATCGTATGGCTGCCCAACAATCCGCTGATGCGGGCTGACGGCATCGCCGACTCGCACCAAGACGGACTGGCCTATCTCGCCGACGTGGTGGGCGACATCGGCGCACCGTCGTCACCGCAGCGCCGCGAAATGTTTCTGACCGCCGGCTACGAGATGATCAACTTCCTGATCCGCCGCGGCGTCAAGCTGATCCGCTGCGCGGGCTGGAGCGATTATTACCCCAATCACAAGGGCGGCAACGCCGCCGGCCGCGCCGTGGAGGGCATTCCGTTCGACGCCGCCGAGTTGGGCGACTGGCACGACAAGGTGCAGCCGGCGCTGGCGAAGAACTACGGCTACACGGTGCTGACCAACGAGCTCCGTTCGGTTCAGTATTTCAACCGTGCACCGAAGGCTTTCGCCGTCGCGACCAAGGTGTTCCTGCGCACCGCCGCGGCGCGGGCCCGCCGACGGCAGATCCTGACCAACGGCGCCTCGCTGATCGGTCAGATGCTCAAGGCGCTGATCGACCTCAGCGGCGGCCGGCCACCCCTGTGGATCAACGCCGCTCTTGCCGACCTCATCGTCGAAGACGGCCGCGTGGTGGGTGCGCGCATCGTCCACGACGGCACACCGTTGAACGTCGAGGCACGCAGGGGAGTCCTGCTGGCCGCCGGCGGATTTGGGCACAACGCCGAGATGCGACGGCAGTACAGCGGCGACCAGCCCAACGACGCCAAGTGGTCGATCGCCAACGCCGGCGACACCGGTGAAGTTCTGCAGACCGCGATGCGACTGGGCGCCAAGACCGACCTGCTCGACGAAGCATGGTGGTTACCGTCGGTTTTCATCGCCAACGGCGGGACCGTCGCCGCGTCGCTGGGCTCGGGACGTCAACGGCCCGGCGCGATCTACGTCGATTCCACCGGCCGTCGATTCTGCAACGAGTCGAACTCCTACGTGGAGGTCGGCAAGTCGATGTACGCCAACAAGGCGGTGCCCTGCTGGATGATCTTCGACTACGGCTATGTGCGCCGCTACGTCACCAGCGCCAACCCGCTCAAACGCAAACAGCAGCTGCCCGCCGAGCTGATTGATTCCGGCGCCGTCAAACGTGCCGCCAACATCGAGGAACTGGCCCGCCAGACCGAGCTGCCTGCCGACGAATTGACCCGAACAATCCACCGCTTCAACGAGTTTGCGGCCAAGGGGCTCGATCCGGACTTCGGCCGGGGACAGTCGGCCTACAACGACTGCCTGGGCGATCCGGGGTACCGGCCCAACGCCGCCGTCGGCCCGCTGGACAGGGCGCCGTTCTATGCGACCAGGGTTCTACCGGCCGACGTCGGGACCTGCGGCGGCGTGATCACCAACGAGTACGCGCAGGTTCTCGACGAGAAGGACCAAGTAATCGACGGCCTCTACGCCACCGGCAACAACACCGCGACGGTGATGGGCCGAACCTATCCGGGTGCCGGCGCGAGCATCGCCAGCTCGATGGTGTTCGGTTACGTCGCCGCGCGGCACGCCGCAGGGCGCGCCCTGCCGGGGGAGCGGAGCCGCTAGTTCGCTGAGTGCCCGGCTCGTCGCGCGCCGAACGTGCGACCACTTTCACGTTCGGCGCCGAGCGTTCGACCAGTTTCACGTTCGGGCATGGGGGCGGCTAGTCCGCCGTGGGCTCGGCCTGGTCGCGATCGATGAAATCCCTTGGCTTCAAACCGGATTGCATGAGCTGGGCCCGACGCTCCTGAACGTCGGACGCCGCACCGACCATGTTGGTCAGGATGTGGCTGACCTGTAGGTGCACCCGCATGCCCATCAACTCGTAGGCCCGCTTGACGCTGTTCTTGACCGCCATCGACGTGGTCAGCGGGACTTGGGCGATCCTGCGGGCCATGTCCTCGACGGTGTCTTCGAGTTCATCGCGGGGCACCACCTTGTTGAGCAGCCCCCACTCCAGCGCCTCGGCCGCCGTCAGGGTCGGCGCCAGCAGCAGCCAGTCCATCGTGCGATGCCAGTTCATCAGCAACCACGGCTCGATCATGGTGTGCCCACCGGGCTCGCCCAGACTCTGCGCGAGCGGCATCTGGAAGTAGGCGTCCTGCGATGCCACACAGAAGTCGGTCAGCAGGCCGAGATAGATCCCACCGCCCATGCAGTAGCCGTGAATCTGCGAGATCGTCGGTTTCGGGAACTCCCACAGATACAACGTCGGCCACAGAAACAGGTCGGCGGTGCCTTTGTAGAGGTCTTCGAACGTGTTGCCGAAATCGGGATAGGGGTTCTCGTCTGGACCCCAGCGGGCCACGTGACCACCGCAGAAGCCGTTGCCGTTGGCCTTTAGGATCACGACTTTGATCTCACGGTCACGGTCGGCTTCATGCAAGCAGGCGTCGACCTCCTGCACCAGCGTCGCATCCTTGGTGTTGGCCTTGTCGGCCCGGTTCAGGATGATCCGTGCGATCGGCGGTTCGCGTTCGTAGATAACCGCTTCCAGGGTGCGCCGCTCCATGTTGGCGACCCTATTACGGTCGGCGTCGAATCAGGCCGAGACCGGCTTGGCGACCTTCATCAGTTCCATCAGGTTGCCGCCCATGATCTTGGCGACGTCCTCGTCATCGAAGCCGGAGAGCTCGTCGACGAAGCTGATCGGGTCTTTCAGGCCCTCGGGATGCGGCCAGTCCGATCCGAACAGGACCCGGTCGGTGCCGACCATGTTGACGATCTCAGTGAACCGGTCCTCCCAGAACGGGGTGATGTAGACGCAGCGCTTGAACGCCTCCACCGGGTCTTCCAGGAAGGCCTGCGGCATCTTCTTGTACACGCCCTGAAGGCCTTTGAACAGATCGGGCACCCAGTCGGCGCCGTTCTCGATGGACAGGATCCGCAGCTCCGGGTTGCGGGATAAGGCGCCGTGGCAGACCAGCGCGCCCATGGCGTCGAGAATCGGCCGGTGGCCCATCGCGAAGCTACGGAAGGCGGTCGGCTTGAACGGCAGGAACTCGTCGCCGGGCTCCCAGAC
>DASXJI010000652.1:0-4963 GCA_036497495.1 Mycobacterium sp. | reverse complement strand
GGCAGCAGCACCCGTCTGGTTCCCGGTACCTCGTTGTCGAAAAACGTTGTCACGTATGAAGAACTAATCCTGTCGCGAGAGCTGCCCGAGTCGATCATCATCGCCGGCGCCGGGGCGATCGGCATCGAGTTCGGCTATGTGCTGAAGAACTACGGCGTCGACGTGACCATCGTCGAGTTCCTGCCGCGTGCGCTGCCCAACGAAGACATCGATGCCTCCAGGGAAATCGAGAAGCAGTTCAAGAAGCTCGGCGTCAAGATCCTCACCGGCACCAAGGTCGAGTCGATCGCCGACGACGGCTCGGTCGTCACGGTGACCGTCAGCAAAGACGGCAAGACCGAAGAGCTCAGAGCTGCGAAAGTCCTGCAGGCCATCGGTTTTGCGCCCAACGTCGACGGCTTCGGACTCGAGGCGGCCGGCGTCGCACTGACCGATCGCAAGGCGATCGGGGTCACCGACTACATGCTCACCAACGTCGACCACATCTACGCCATCGGTGATGTCACCGGGTTGCTGCAATTGGCCCACGTCGCCGAGGCGCAGGGCGTGGTTGCAGCCGAAACCATCGGCGGCGCAGAGACTTTGGCTCTCGGTGACTACCGCATGCTGCCGCGCGCGACGTTCTGTCAGCCGAACGTGGCCAGCTTTGGGCTCACCGAGCAGCAGGCCCGCGATGAAGGCTATGACGTCGTGGTGGCCAAGTTCCCGTTCACCGCGAACGCCAAAGCGCACGGTGTCGGCGACCCGAGTGGCTTCGTGAAGCTGGTCGCTGATGCCAAGCACCTCGAATTGCTGGGTGGGCACCTGGTCGGCCACGACGTGGCCGAGTTGCTGCCCGAGCTGACGTTGGCGCAGAAGTGGGACCTGACCGCCAACGAATTGGCGCGCAACGTCCATACCCACCCGACGATGTCGGAGGCGCTGCAGGAATGCTTCCACG
Organism: Mycobacterium sp.; assembly: GCA_036497495.1. Classification (GTDB taxonomy): domain Bacteria; phylum Actinomycetota; class Actinomycetes; order Mycobacteriales; family Mycobacteriaceae; genus Mycobacterium. The sequence continues at coordinate 4,023 of DASXJI010000652.1, read as the reverse complement.
GCCTGACCGGCCACATGATCAACTTCTGACGCCGATGCGTGCGGCTATCACGGCCCGACGCGGACGGTTAGCATAGCGGGGTGGCCAGGTCTAAAGCGGTGCGCGCGGAATCGGTTTGGTCCGCGCTGGGCGGTGTGCTGACCGGTTACGTGCTGTGGCTGATCGCTTTCTCGATCGGGGACTCCCTGACGACGGCGGGTGTGTGGGGTCCGATCGTGCTGGCGGTGTCGGCGGTTTTTGCGCTGGGCGCGGCGCTGTGGGCACGGCGGCTGCGGGCGCGGGGAAACCTAACCCTGGCGGCGTTCGCGTTCGGGTTGCCGGTCCTGCCGGTCCTGCTGACAGTGTTGGTGCTGGCCGACACCTACCTGTGAGGGCCCGGGTGGTCCAGCGGAATCTGTAAGGCCGACATTGTTGCGGCCAGACCGTCGTATTGCCCTGCCAGCAAACAGAATTCGATCAGCTGACGTCGATCGAGGTGATGGGACAGCTGGTGGTACACCTCGTCGCCGATTGTGCGGTTGAGGATGAATTCATCGGTGGCACGCAGCAGCGTCTGCTGGCGATCGGTGAGCACGCCGTTGTTTGCGGACGTGTTCGGCCAGGCGAAGATCAACTCCTGGGTCTGGTCGTCGAGCCCGCGACGACGACCTATCCAGCGATGGTGTTGCAGCTCGTACTCGGAGCCGCGCAGGTGCGCGACCCGCAGGATCACCAATTCGGTATCGACCTGCGGCAACCGGCCGCGCAGCAACCGGGCGCCGTAGAACGCGAATGCCCAGAACAGCAACCTACGTTGACCCAGCGTCGTGAACAGGTGCATCTGCGGTGCGCGAATCGTACGGGCACCCAGCTTTGCTATCACCCAGTTGATCGGGCCCAGTTCGCGGAAGCGCCCGGGCGGAATACGACCGACCTGGCCGGTCATGCGTGCTTCACCAGATAGGGCGACACGGTGCTGCGGTGCTCGTCGAGATCGAGTGCCCGGCCCAGCGCGGGAAACGCCCGCTGCGGGCAGTTGTCGCGCTCGCAGACCCGGCAACCCGCGCCGATCGGTGTGGCGATGTCGCCGGACAAGTCCAGTCCTTCCGAGTAGACGAGCCGGTGGGCATGCCGGAGTTCGCAGCCCAGCCCGATCGCGAAGGTTTTACCGGGCTGACCATATCGTGATGCGCGCCGTTCGATGGTGCGGGCCACCCACATGTACTTGCGTCCATCCGGCATCTGAGCGATCTGCACCATGATCTTGCCCGGGTTGGCGAATGTCTCGTAGACGTTCCACAGCGGGCAGGTGCCGCCTGCCGACGAGAAGTGAAAACCGGTGGCGGACTGGCGTTTCGACATGTTGCCGGCGCGGTCGACACGTACGAACGACAGGGGCACGCCGCGCATCGACGGACGCTGCAGGGTGGACAGCCGGTGGGCGATGGTCTCATAGCTCACCGCGTAGAAAGCCGACAGCCGCTCGACGTCGTATCGGAAGTTCTCGGCGATTTCGTGGAACTGTCGGTACGGCAGCACCGTCGCGGCGGCGAAGTAGTTGGCCAGCCCGAGCCGGGCCAGCTTGCGGGACTCGTCGCTGGTGAAGCTGCCCTCAGCGACCAGACCGTCGATGAGCGCCCCGTACTCCAGATAGGCCAATTCCGCGGCGAGCTTGAACGCGTACTGGCCCGACGGCAGGTGTCCGCCGATTTCCAGCGTCCGTGTCTGCGGGTCGAAGCGGTGAAGGACGTTGTCGCCGAGATCAATTCGCTTGATACGGACATCGTGCACCGACGTCAGCCGGTCGGACAGGTCGCGAACCAGATCGGCGCGGTGCATGCGCATCCGCACCGTGAGCTCCTCGGCTGCCGTGTCCAGCTCGTGCAGGTAGTTCTGCCGCTCGTAGAAGTAGTCGCGCACCTCTTCGTGCGGCATGGTGATCGACCCGCTTCCGCTCCCGTCGGAGAAGCGGTCCTCGGTGGCGGCCGCCAGCTGTGTGGTCGTGAGCCGGTACCGCCGGTGCAGGTTGACCAGAGCCCGCGCCAACGCCGGGTGCGAGCTCACGACGTCGGCCAGCTCGGACTGGTCTACCTCGACACCGAGGTCGTGGTCGAGGGTGACCTCGCGTAGCTCGGCAAGCAGTCGGGTGTCGTCCTGCGAGGCGAAGAATGTCGCGTCGACGCCGAACACCTCGGTGATCCGCAGTAGCACCGCGACGGTCAGCGGCCGCACGTCATGCTCGATCTGGTTGAGATAGCTGGGAGAGATGTCGAGCATCTGCGCTAGCGCCGCCTGGCTGAATCCGCGCTCACTGCGCAGCTGCCGGACGCGCGAGCCAACGAATGTCTTGGCCATCGGGCCAGCGTACCCGCGTTGCGAAGACTGGGTTAGCAAAATTTGCACAACCTTGAGGATTGGCGCCGCGGCAAGGTCGTTTGGCATCATTTTGGCTTGGGGGCACCTAAGCTAGGCCGGCTAGCAACGACGGAGTTATGTCGTGTCGCGACGACCGGAATGAGAAGCAGCGGGGAGTAAAGCCGTGAGCTTGGACAAAGTGATGATGCCGGTGCTCGACGGGCATCCCGATGTCTTCGACCTCGAATGGCCGTTACGTGTCGCCGACATCGACCGCGAAGGCCGGCTGCGCTTCGATGCCGCAGCTCGCCACGTCGTGGACATTGGCCAGGATCAGTTGCGCGAGATGGGGTTCGAGGAAACTCATCCGCTCTGGATTGTCCGCCGGACGATGATCGACCTGATCCGTCCAATCGAGTACGGCGACATGTTGCGAATGCGGCGGTGGTGTTCTGGTACGTCGAACCGGTGGTGTGACATGCGGGTCCGCATCGACGGTCGCAAGGGGGGCTTGCTGGAGTCCGAGGCATTTTGGATCAACTTCAACCGGGACACCCAGACGCCGGCACGCATCGCCGACGACTTTCTCGACGGCCTGCGCAAGACCACCGACGTCGACCGGCTGCGGTGGAAGGCATATCTGAAGGCCGGCAGTCGCGAGGACGCCGCGGAGATCCACGAGTTTCCAGTTCGATTCACCGACATCGACTTCTTCGACCACGTGAACAACTCTGTCTACTGGAGCGTCGTCGAGGACTACCTCGCGTCGTACCCGGAGCTGTTGAAGGCGCCGCTGCGGGTGGCCATCGAGCACGACGCCGCGGTGGCACTGGGCGACAAGTTGGAGATCATCTCGCACGTCTACCCGCCCGGCTCGACCGATCGCTTCGGTGAGAACCTGGCCGATCGCACTGTTAGAACGCTCACATACGCCGTCGGCGACGAGACCAAAGCACTCGCGGCGATCTTTCCGCTTTAACCGTACAAGCGTTATGCAAACGCCGGCCCTGACCTGGGGATTTAAGTTACCGGCTGGTAGAAACTGAACCGTTTCAGTTCGCATGGATCTTCGCAAACTTTGCAAAAAGCGCCTGACCCCTAGCCAAAATTGGCACGAAAATGGGTGGACCAGCGCTGCTGACCTGTGCCATCTTCGTGTTAGCAAATCAGCGACGATGCTGAGGGCCTTAGCAAGCCTGGAAATTCAGGGTCCTCAGATCAACAACTTTTGAGGAGCAGTGCTATGTCGAGCGTTGGCACGCCGAAGAGCCCCGAGCAGATCCAGAAGGACTGGGACACCAACCCGCGCTGGAAGGGCATTACCCGCACCTACACGCCCGCCGATGTGGTGGCGCTGCAGGGTTCGGTCGTCGAGGAGTCCACTCTGGCCCGCCGTGGTGCCGAGGTGCTATGGAGCCAGTTGCACGACCTTGAGTTCGTCAACGCGCTCGGCGCATTGACCGGCAACATGGCCGTCCAACAGGTTCGTGCCGGCCTGAAGGCCATCTACCTGTCGGGTTGGCAGGTCGCCGGCGACGCCAACCTGTCCGGCCACACCTACCCCGACCAGAGCCTCTACCCGGCCAACTCGGTGCCGCAGGTGGTCCGCCGGATCAACAACGCACTGCTGCGCGCCGACCAGGTCGCCAAGGTCGAGGGCGACACCTCCATCGAGAACTGGCTGGCCCC
>DASXJI010000651.1:0-5102 GCA_036497495.1 Mycobacterium sp. | reverse complement strand
GATGATGCTGTCCAGGTTGGCCGTCGTGGTGGTCACGAGGTCCGACCACGCGTCGACCAGCTGCACCGACCGCACCTGCGCAGCGGGGGGCGGCACCACCGTGGGAGTAACAGCGATCATGCTGGCGCCGACGAGGGCTATGCCAGCGGTTGCATAGGGGCGAAGCGCTTCTTGCATAACGATCGATCCTCCCAATTCTTGTGATGCACCTCACAGGCTGACGGCACTGTACCTGAGATTCAGGTAAGAAACAACGAGAAATTGTCCGTGTGCCCAATAAAAATTCGGCTGTCCATAGATCCGGAATCAACATCCGGTTTGCCGGACTAGCTGCACTCGCAGATCGCAACCGGTTGCTAGGCCAAGCGGCCGATCGAGGCGCGAATATCCGGCGTTGCGGGCGCGAGAGGTGTATATAGCCCGTTATCGGAAGCCCCCGAAGGTCTTCGGCCGATCTGCGTCTCCCGGGATGGCCCCATAGATCGTCTGAGAAAATGGATGATTCTGTGACCTGGATCGGTTCGCACCGCGCTGAGCGGGGAGTTACGCGCCTTTCCGGCGAAGTGCGGCGGGTTGCCGGATTGAAGATCGCCTCGACCGGACGAAGGATCCAAAGCGTAGACCCGCGCGACGGGTTAGCGAGTAGCGGTTAGCTCAGGAATTTGGTTACCGCGGTGGCCAGGTCGGGCGACGCCGAGGTGGCGAGGTTCTGGTAGCTGCCGCCGGACAACTTCGCGACAGCCTCCCAGGTCGCCCGATCGGAGTCGGACCCGAAGTCGATGACGTTGACCGCGACCGGCTTGGCGGGGTCGGCGCTCTGCTTGATGAATTCTTGCAGTCCCTCGCCGCCGAGACTCTGATCGGTGTGCGGCCCGCCTGTGATCACCAGCACCGAATTCGTCTGTCCGGCATGGAAATTGGCCAGCGCGTTCTGGTAAATCAGCCGCAACGTGGTGAACGACACCGCCCCGCCGGACGAGGCGTGCTGTCGATCCAGCGCCGCCGTCAACGCCGCCGAGCGCGGCTGGCCGTCGACCTGATCGCTCAGCGGGCCGGCCGACACCTCCGAGCGACCGTCCTTGCCGTCGAAGGTCCAGAACCCGATCACGGCACTCGGGGACAGTGACTTGATGCGATCGTCGAGCGCAGTGACGACATTGCCCAGCCGGGTCCTGTCGCCCTCTTCGGTGATCATCGACTGCTCGAGCATGATGATCGCTGCGGGTGCGCTCGCCGGCGCCGATACAACGTTGGCGAGGGCCGCGCGCGTTCCGTCGTCGCCGACCGACAGCGTCGACGGCAGCGCCGGGAAGCTGGTGACATCGCTCTTCGGCGACTTGTTGCCCTCGGCGCGGAAACCGGCTTTGGCCAGCTCGGCCAGTTGGTCGGGTTTGTGCATGAACCGTGCGAACTCGCTGGCCGCCGTCACCTGCTCCTGCGACAGCCACGACCCGCTGAGTAGCACCGTGGGGTAGTCGGCGACCGCGGCCGGGCCCGGCGGGAGCCACGAGCTCAGCGCGCTGCCGGCATCAGGCAACGACTGGCCGCGGGCGAACAGTTGCTGCTCGGTCGTGACCACCGCATGCACCGGTGCAGTCGCCGCGTCACCGGAGGTCAGCAGCGCTTTCATCGCCCCGTCCAGCGAGTTGTCGGCGAGCTTGGGCTGGCCGCCGATCAATGTGCGCACCGCGCCGCTGCCATCGGTCGGCGGCGCCCCTTGCGGCACGGACGCCTCCGCTACCGCCTCGCCGGCGAGGTACGCGGCGTCACTGTTGCCGCCGAGTGGCAGCGCCAGACGCAGCGAACCCCACGCCGGCAGCTTCAATACCGCCAACGAGTCCGGCTTCGTCTGCAGATCGGGCAGCGTTGACCACTTCTGATCGGCGAGCGCTTTGTGAAGTTCGGGTCGCAACGCGAGCACCACCGGCGAGGTGACCAGCGACCGGCTGTCGGTAACGGTCTCCTTGCCCGCCGCGGCGGTCAGCCGCGCGGCCGATACCGAGCTGCCGGGAATCCACAGCGCCGGTCGTTGGCCCAGCTCTCCCGGCCATTTCCCGATGAAGCCGTCCACGACGGCGTCGGAGCCGGCGGATGTGACGCCGACGGAGACGCAGTGGTCGCCGACAGGTGCGGCAATGGAGTTGAAGCGCTCGGCGAGATGCTGCACCTGGTCGGTGATCGACGGATCGGCGATGACGGCGACGGGCTGTTTATCGCCGACGCATCGCGCGCTGTGGGAGCGGTTGGACAGTGCATCGCCGAAGAAACGCCACAAGATGACCACGCCGACCACGACGACGACAGTGATCAGAGCGGCGATCACCCCGATGCTGACGCCGCGCCGGCCGACCTCGTTGCGGTGACCACCACCAAACCCGGGCAGGCCTCGATGGCCGCCGGTCTGAGACGGCGGGGGCGGGGGCCCTTGGTCGCGTCGCGGGAAGCCGGGAAAGTCGTCCGGCGGATCGATGTCGGCAGGGGGCAGGTCCCCTTCGGGTTGCTCCGGGCGGGCGAAGTCGTCGCGGTGGTCGTCAGCGGGGTCGTCGAAGTCGAAAAATCCGCGGTGGTCGTCAAAGTCGTCGTGAAACTCCTCAGGCGGCCGAGTCGGATAACGCGGTGCGGAGAAGGAATCGGTGTAGGGAGGTTCGTCCGCCGGGATATCCCCGGGTTCGCGATAGCCGCCGGCATCCTTGAAGTCCTCCGGCCCGGGATGGTCGTCCGACGGTTCGTCGATCGGCTCATCGTCATCAGGGGCTCTGTGCCTACCCATGCCGGTCCTCTCCTGGGCGCCGGAGGTTCCTGCAACGTCTAGTCATGGGGCTAGTCGATACTCCCCGGACAGACATCACTCATGGGCGCGGGCCTTAAATTCGCGCCGGCGCCGATGCAGAATCGGCTCGGTGTACCCGCTCGGTTGCTGAGCGCCCTGCATGATCAGCTCCTGGGCGGCCAGGAAGGCGATGCTGTCGTCGAACTTGGGAGCCATCGGCAGGTAACCGGAGTCACCGGCGTTCTGCTCGTCCACCAGCGGAGCCATTCGTTCCAGGCTAGCGCGCACATCCTCTTCGGTAATGACGCCATGCCGGAGCCAGTTGGCCAACAACTGGCTGGAAATCCGCAGTGTGGCACGGTCTTCCATCAGTGCGACGTTGTGGATGTCGGGAACCTTGGAAGATCCCACGCCTTGGTCGATCCAGCGCACCACATAGCCAAGGATGGATTGGCAGTTGTTGTCGACCTCTTCGCGGATCTCCTCCGGGGCCCAGGCCAGTTCCTTGGCCAGCGGGACGGTCAGCAGCTCGTCGATGGTGGCGCGTTTTTTGCCCTGGAGTTCGTCCTGAACGGCACCCACATCGACGTAGTGATAGTGCATGGCGTGCAGTGTGGCCGCCGTCGGCGAGGGCACCCACGCGGTTGACGCACCAGCCTTCGGCTGGCTGATCTTCTGCTCCATCATGTCGGCCATCAGCTCGGTCATGGCCCACATGCCCTTACCGATCTGAGCCTTGCCCTTGAAACCGGCGGCGAGCCCGGTGTCGACGTTGTTGTCCTCGTAGGCCTTGATCCAGGTGGTGCTCTTCATCGCGCCCTTGCGGATCATCGGACCCGCTTCCATCGAGGTGTGGATTTCGTCGCCGGTGCGGTCCAGGAAGCCGGTGTTGATGAACGCGACCCGGTCGGCGGCTGCTTTTATGCAGGCTTTGAGGTTGACCGTGGTGCGGCGTTCCTCGTCCATGATGCCCACCTTCAGCGTGGCCTGCGGCAGGCCTAGGACGTCCTCGACGCGACTGAACAACTCGCTTGTGAACGCGACCTCGTCCGGTCCGTGCATCTTGGGCTTGACGATGTAGATGGAACCGGTTCGGCTGTTGGTCAGCGGCCCGTTGCCGTCGCCGGTCTTGAGTCCGTGGATCGCCGTCACGCCGGTGAACAGCGCGTCCAGAATGCCTTCGAACACCTCGTGTTCAGCGCCGTTGCCGTCGGTCACGACGATGGCGTCGTTGGTCATCAGGTGCCCGACGTTGCGGACGAACAGCAAGCTGCGACCCGGCAGGGTCAGGTCGCCGCCGCCGGGCGTCTTGTAGGTGCGGTCCTGGTTGAGCACGCGGGTGAAGGTCTTGCCGTCCTTCTCGACCTCCTCGGCCAGGTCACCCTTGTTCAGCCCGAGCCAGTTGCGGTAGCCCAGCACTTTGTCATCGGCATCAACAGCCGCCACCGCGTCCTCGAAGTCGATGATCGTGGTGACCGCCGACTCCAGGACCACGTCGCTGATCCCGGCGGCGTCGGTCTTGCCTATCGGCGATTCAGGGTTGACCAGGATCTCGATGTGCAGCCCATGATTGGCCAGTAGCACCGACCACTCGGGGGAGCCGAGCTCACCGGTGTAGCCGATGAACTTCTCCGGACTGGCCAGACCGACCGAGCCGTCGGCAGTCGCGACCTGCAGCTGACCGTCTTCGACGCTGAGCCCGGTCGTGTCGGCCCACGAGCCGGACGACAGCGGAACCGCCTCGTCGAGGAACTTGCGCGCGTAGGCGATCACCTTGTCGCCCCGGACCTTGTTGTAGCTGGTGCCCTTCTCGGCGCCGTCGTCTTCCGGAATCACGTCGGTGCCGTACAGCGCGTCGTACAGCGAACCCCAGCGGGCATTGGCGGCGTTCAGCGCGAACCGTGCGTTGAGCACCGGGACTACCAGCTGCGGGCCAGCCGTCGTGGTGATCTCGTCGTCGACGCCCGCGGTGGTGATGGTGAAGTCGGCGGGCTCGGGCTGCAGATAACCGATCTCGGTGAGGAACTCGCGGTAGGCCTCGGGGTCGATCGGCTCGATGATGTGCTGCCGGTGCCACTTGTCGATCTGCGCCTGCAACTGATCGCGGCGTTCCAGCAGCTCCTGGTTTTTCGGCTGCAGGTCCGTGACGACCTTGTCGACGCCCGCCCAGAAGCTGTCCGGGTCTATGTCGGTGCCGGGCAAAGCCTCGGTGTTGATGAAGTCATGAAGCACCTTGGCGACGCGCAGGTTCCCCACCGACACGCGATCCGTCATCTTTTTCCTCCGCACTTACCTATCGAAACCAAATGTCAGCCTACCGGCCAGCAGCCCT
>DASXJI010000650.1:0-12581 GCA_036497495.1 Mycobacterium sp. | reverse complement strand
GCGCCAATGCCTCGGCCTGATCGGGCCAACCGCGAAACAGCGTCACCCGTTCGCGTTCAAGCAGACGCAGCGTGGTCTCCGGTTGGGGGATCTCCTCGGTGATCAGCGTTGCCCCGGCCGCTAGTGCGGAAAGCACACCGCTACCGAACCCGCCCACCCAGAAGAACGGCATCGGTAGATACAGCCTGGTCTCGGAATTGATGCAACGGCTTGCCAATCCGGATCGAACGGCGCCCAAAGCGCCGCCGTGTGAGTGGACCACGCCCTTGGGCGCACCGCTGCTACCGGAGGTGAACATGATGACCATCGGGTCACTCGGTGTCACCGTCGCCGCGAGCGCGTCGACGATAGAGCGGTTCGATTCCGCGGCGGATACATCCGGCAGCCGATCGGCCGCCCAAACCTGGCGCAGCGCAGGAAGGTCAGGGTGTTGCAGCGTTTCCGACAGGTCGGGCGCGCCAAGAGTCGACCGAAGGTCGTTGAGGTAGTGGTGACCGCGGAATTCCTCGACGCTGATCAGGACCTGCACGGAAGCGGTCCGTAGTTGTGCGACCAATTCCCGCGCGGCCAACAGCGTGCTCAATGGAACCAGCACGGCACCGATGCGCGTGAGGGCAATCGCGATCTGCACCCAACGGACGCCGTTGGGCATGATCAGCCCGACCCGGGTGCCTTTCACGACACCGGTGTTGATGAACGCGGCGGCCAAATCGCTCGTGGTGAGGTCGAGTTCGCGGTAGCTGAGCCGACGGTCACGGTCGATCACCATCGGTGTGGACTCGTCATGCACTGAGTGAAACCGGACTAACTGATCGACGGTGTCAGCCATCGAACAGCCTTTTCAATTGCTGCACATCAGCTTTCCCGCTGGCCAGCAGGGGCACGTCGGCGGCGCGGATCGCCACGAATCGGCGGGGAATCTTGTACGCGGACAATTCTGCAGCGAGTTGGCGACGAAGGCCGGCTTCGTCGAACGCGGCGCCACTGTCCAGGATGACGACCGCAGCGACCACTTGACCGCGGTCAGGATCCGGGATTCCGAAGACATGGGCCACGCCGCGGGTGGCCTTGGTGATTGCCTGCTCGACTTCGGCCGGCGAGACGTTGGCGCCGGCCGTTTTGATCATCGAACCGCGGCGGCCGATGTAGTAGACGAACCCGTCGTTGTCGGTGGCAACCAGGTCACCGGTGTGGAACCAGCCGTCAGCGTCGAAACATTCTTCCCGGCCGCGTTTGTAGTATCTCTGCATCAGACACGGCCCGCGGATATATAGCTCGCCGAGGGCCCCGTCCTCGACCGGCATTCCGGTGTCAGGGTCGACGATTCTGGTTTCCAATCCTGGTGCCGGCTTGCCGAACGACCCGCGTCGATGCTCGGGCTGGTCGGTCTCGTCAGCCTCGATCAGCACCACGCTGCCCGCCTCGGTCAGCCCGAGCATGTTGTGCCGCAGTTCGGGGTCGACGGGTCGTACCTCAGGAGCCATGATCGGGTACAGGTTGCCGCGTCGCATCGACGAAAGGTTGCGTCTGGCGAAAGTCGGGTGCCGCGTCAGGTGTGCGACTCCGGCGGCGAACCCGTTGGTGATGGTTGGTCTTTCGGCCTCAAGCAGATCGAGCGTTTGGCCGCCGTCTTCGGCGTTGGAGCACACCAGCGTCGATCCGGCGAGCAAGGTGGCGAGCAATGCAAACCCGAGTCCTCCGATCCAGAAGAACGGCGAGTTGCAGAACAGCCGGTCGACGGGAGTCAAGCCTCGGATCGTGTTCAGGTTTCGCTGGTGGTTGAGCAGCGCGGCGTGGGTGTGCACCACCCCCTTGGGGGCGGTGGTCGTGCCCGAGGTGTAGACGATCGTAAGCGGGTCCGAGCCGTCAACATCGTCTTGCATCGCGGTCAGAAGCCGCTCATCGACCGTCTCGGCCAACAGATGAAGGCGTGCGAGGTCAAAGATCACGTGTCGCAGTTGCGGTGCGCCGACGTCGAGGAGCCGGTCGCCGGAATCGAGACGGGAACCCGGCAGTATCTTCGTCAGCTGCTGCACGTAGTCGTGTGAGCGGAAAGACTTGGTAGCAAGCAGGATTTCGGTGTCACTGTCGAGGAGTTGCTGGCGTAGCTCGCGCGCGGTGGCGAACGTGGAGAACGGCACGAGCACGGCGCCGACTCGCGCCGCGGCCAGCATTCCTACGACGAACGCGACGCCGTTCGGGTAGAGCAGTCCGACATGACTGCCCTTGCCGGCACCCAGACCGATGAGCCCACGAGCAAGTCGCGCCGAAAGCCGGTCCGCATCGGCATAGCTGATGCGTTCGGAATCGCAGATCAGCAGCGGGTGGCCACCCCTGCTGCGGGCTTGTGCGCGTAGTACGTCTCCGACGATTATCGATTCACTCGACATGGTCGCCCTGCGCCGCGGACAGCGCGTCGCGAAAGTGGCGCCGGATCGCACCCAAATCAGGCTTGCCGGATGGCGTCCTCGGGAGATCGGCGACGATCGAGATGTCGGTGGGAATTTCGTAGCGTGCCAGTCGGGATTGCAGGAAGTCAATGAGTTCGGCCGCGCTCGCCAATCCTGGCGCTCGAAGTTCCACCATGGCCACCGGGGTTTCCCCGAGGCGTTCATCGCTATGCCCTACGACGGCGGCCCCCGCCACAGCGGGGTGGGTTTCCAGGGCGCTGCGCACATCGTCGGGCATGACTTTGAAGCCGCCGCGAATGATCGCCTGGTCGGCGCGGCCGGTGATCCACACAAACCCATCGGCGTCGATTCGTGCCATGTCGGTGGTGCGCAGCCAGTCCGCGGAAGGCCCGAGCTGCGCAGGTTTCACCTCCAGCAGGCCGATCTGATCAGGGTCCAGCGGTTTGCCCTCGTCGCTGACCACCCGCAATTGAGTCCCGGGGTTGGCGCGCCCCACGCTGCCGCGTTTGGCCTGCCAGTACTTCTGGTGGTCGGTCAGGGTCCAGCTGGCGACTCCCCCGCCGAATTCGGTTGCGGCATAGGAAGTCAGCACCGGGATTCCGTACTTTTCGGTGAACGCGTCGGCGTCCTCTGGCGATAGCGGGGCGGTCCCAGACGTCACGGCGCGGATACTCGCCAAATCCTCACGAGGCACGTCGGAATGCAGCACCATCCGTAGCGCGGTCGGCACCAGCGACACCGCGCGAGGCCGATGCGCGCGTACCGCGTCGGCCCACCGATTGAGCTCGAATCGTTCGAGCAGCACAAAGGGGCGCGGCTCGGCAACACATTGCAAGACTCGGAAGACCCCACCGATATGTACCAGCGGTGAGTTCACAATAGCCACACCCCGACGTAACTCTATTGGGGCTGTTGGCTGCTCGGCTTCCGGGCCCATCACGCTGTGCGCGAGCATGTCGTAGGTGAGGTCTACCCGTTTGGGCGGTCCGGTTGTCCCGCTTGTCAGCATCCGCACCGCGACGCCGGGCCGCGAGTCGTAGGTGTGGGTCTGGCTAGCTGCAACTACTTTCGGCTTGACGCTAATAGCCGAGATCGACACCAACGTCGTGGCCGGCGGCACGTCCGCGATCGCCAAATCGTCTGGATCGCCGATGATCACCGGGAGCTCAAGCTGATCGAGGTCTGCTTTGATACGTTCATCGCCGCGGCCCGGGTTGATCGGCACGACGGTGGCGCCGCAGCGCAGCACGCCGAGCAGCGCGGCAATGTGCGCGGGGCGATTGCGTAACAGGATTCCGACTTGTGGCCGGTCGTTACCGGTGAGCGAACTGATCTGTTCGGCGAGGTCGCGTAGCTGCCCCCAGGACAGCCATTGGTGGTCATACTCCACGGCGGGTGCGTCGGGTTGTAAACGCAGCGCATCGTCGATGCGCCGACTCAGCCGGTGCGACGTCATCGAATTTTCGGGTCCGATGCGCGATGGTTGCCACGATTCGCGAGCTCGGCTGTACCGATCGGATTCCCCAGCCGGGTGTAGATCAGCCCTTGGTCCAGCGCCGCCCGGTACGGCTTGTCCAACGATTCCCAGATTGCCTTGACAGTACCCTGGGTCGCCGACGGCGGATTGGCCGCAATAGTCGCGGCGATCTCGTGTGCGCGTATCCAAAGATCTTCCGGCGAGACCACTTCAGATACCAGACCGGTCCGCAGAGCCGTGTCGGCACTGACCCGTTCGTCGTTGCCCATCAGGGCGATTCGCAACGTCTCACCCAGTCCGACTCGGCGCATCAGCCCGACCGGCTCCAGTGCGCATACCAAGCCGGCCGACACGTGCGAGTCGAAGAATGTCGCGTCGGTGGAGCAGATGACGACATCGGACTCGTTGACGAAATAGAACGCGCCGGCCGTGCACATACCCTGCACCGCGCAGACCACTGGCTTCCACATCTTCTGCCACTTAGGGCTCAGCGCCTCGCCGGGATCTTCGTGGTTCCAGATGTTTTCCGGTTGGCCATAGGGTGTCTTGATGTCGAGGCCCGCACTGAACGCTCGGTTACCGGCGGCCCGCAACACCACGGCGTTGACGGAGTCGTCCGTTTTGACGATCCGCCACGCTTCGGCCATTTCCTCGCACATGGTTCGGTTGAACGCGTTGAGCTGGTTTGGCCGGTTCAGCGTGATGGTGGCGACCAGGTCGCCAGTGTCCACGTCCAGTTCGATGGTCTCGAAGCTCATCGGCACTGCCACTCCGGTGGTCTTTTCTCGACGAATGCCCGGGGCCCCTCCAACGAATCCTCGGTGTGCAAATTGCGTTCGCGGAAAGACTCGGCCAGCATCTCGGCTTCGTGCAGCGGCAAGTCCAGGCCCTTGAGGATGGCCAGTCGAGTGCCCCGAACGGCAAGCGGCGCATTCAAGTTGACGATGTCGGCGATCTCATGAGCGTGTTCCAGCAGCCGATCGTGTTCGACGATCTCGCTGATCATCCCGAGCTCGTATGCCCGCTGCGCGCTCATCCGTTCATGCTTGCCGACCAGAGCCATCCGCAGCGCGGTAGAACGGGGGAGCACGCGGGCCACCCGGACCAACTCGCGCGCGGCGACCAGACCGATGCTGACGTGCGGGTCGAAGAACGTCGCCTTGTCGGAGGCGATCACGATATCGCCGGTGGTGACCCAGTCGAGTCCGGCACCGCAACACAATCCGTTGATCGCAGCGAGCACCGGTTTGGCCATCGTGCGAAACGGCGGGGTACCTTCTTGCGGCGCCTCCCACTGTTCATAGGTAGACAGGTACGGTCGCTCGTTGATCACCTTGCCGTCGCCGGGAATCGCCTTGACGTCCGCGCCGGTACAGAATGCTCGCCCAGTGCCCGTGACGATGAGAATCCATACGTCGCCGTCATTTTCGGCTTCGTCGTATGCGTGACGCAGCTCGGCGACCATATGCGGGCTGAGCGCATTGAGGGCGTCCGGCCGGTTCAGGGTGATTGTTGCCTTATGCCCGTCCACCTCGTACTTGATGGTGTCGTATGACGGTGCCGAGCTAGTTGACATCAACGTTCCTCGTTGCCTGGTGGGGATGGATATCGATGCCGATGGTCATCGTCCATTGAACTTCGGTGGGCGTCGTTCGCGGAATGCCGTGAGGCCCTCTTTGAAATCGCCAGTTCTGCAGGAGAGTTCGAGACCGAACAATTCCTGTGTCATCGACTGGCTCAGCGTTGCGTGCTGGCCGTAGTTGATGGCCTGCTTCGCCAGTCCCAGCGCCACGGTAGGCCCAGCGGCCAACCGGGCCAGCACTTCTTCGCTGACGCGGTCCACATCAGCCGGGGCCGCAGCTTGGTGAATCAACCCCCAGTCAGCGGCATCAGCCGCGCTGACTTTGTCGCCGAGCAACAGCATCTGCTTGGCACGTGTGAGCCCGATCAATCGGGGAAGTAGCCACGTTGCGCCCGAATCAGGACTGAATCCTCGCGTCGTGAAAGGCTCCCAAAAGACGGCGTCGTCGGCCGCCACAGTGAAGTCGGCGGCCAGTGCCAGACTGCAGCCGAGACCGACGGCGAATCCACGGACAGTGCAGACGACCGGCAACTGGATGTCGTGGATCAGTTCGATCATCCGGTGCGCGGCGTGGGGTATGCGCCGAAGGATGTCGCCCGCGCGGGGCCGTTGGTCGTTGCTGCTGTTGGTGGCAACCCAGTCGGCGCCGGAGCAGAAGTCGTCGCCCGCGCCGCCGATGTGGATGGCCCGCAGTGAGTCATCGGTGGCAGCCTCGGTCAGCGTCGCGACAAACTCTTCGATCATCTTACGGTTCAACGAGTTACGCCGAGAAGGTCGATCGAGTGTGAGCCGCAGGATGGCGCCGTCGCGACTCGCGGTGAGCGAGCCGTCAGTCGCCGTCGAGTCCGCGTCCTGACTCACTGTCGAATCCGCCCTTCCCTGTCGATACGGTTACCTCTACAGTAGGCAATACGATTGCTTCGCTGTATAACTTAGCAAGGAAAGCCGCGATACGGAACAGCGGCGCCGGGAAGGGGTCGCATGGGCGAACACCAGACATCGGATGCCCCCGCGCGCCCCGACTCCGACTCGGCCAGATTCGGTGAGGCGCCGCTCGCCCAGACCGTCGCTGCGGCCGGCGCGATCCGTCGGCTCAGCTCATTGCTGCTGTCGCTCGAACACGCCCACCCCACCGTCGACGCGATCATCGCGCAGATCGGGAATTGGGAAGCGGAGCTGAACGCGGCGGTGCCACCGGACAGCACGCCGCGGATCGGGGACGACGACGATGGCACCCGGCGGGTCTACCTCGATCACGCGACAGACATCGGCGCCTTCAACCCGTGCTTTCCGGAATACCGCTTCGATCACCTCGACGGCGAAACAGCCTCGGGGCGAGTTACTTTCCCGGTGGTCTACGAGGGGCCGCCCGGATTGGTCCACGGTGGGTTTCTCGCGGTGTTCTTCGACTGTGTCATGCAACATCAGAACTGCGTCGCCGGACTCTCCGGCAAGACCCGGTCACTGCAGGTCACCTTCCGGCGCCCGACGCCGGTCCTGACCGCGTTGCGCTTCGACATTGCTCGGTCACAGGAGCAGCGGGGCATCAGGTCAACGGCCCGCGTACTGCTCGACGAGGAGGTGCTATGCCTCGGCGAAGTCACGACGCTGGCGCTGCCTCCGGACAATCTGACCGCGCACCGATTCGGCAAGCGACGAGCCGAGCAGACCTGACATGGCAGTGCAACGCTTTCGCCAACCCCGCGTCGCCGAACTCGTCGCCTCTCAGTTACGGGACGACATCTTGTCCGGTCGCTTGAAGGAGGGTGACGTTCTCCCGTCGCAGGAGAGCTTGTTCGCCGAATTCGGCGTGAGCCCGCCCGCCTTGCGCGAGGCGATCCACATCTTGGAGACCGATGGGCTGATTTCGGTGCGTCGTGGCAATGTCGGCGGAGCGGTCGTCCACCACCCGACCGCTGAACGTACAGCGCACATGCTCAGCATGGTTTTGCAAACGAGGGCCGCCACGCCGGTGGACGTCAGCGAGGCGCTGGTGCATCTCGAACCCATCTGCGCGGGGATGTGCGCCGCGCGCGAGGACCGGATGACCGAAGTGGTGCCCTACCTTCAGGACGAAATTGAAGTCCAGACAGCACAATTCGACGACGTGTCGCAATACGTGCCGAATGCCCGGCGATTTCACGAGACGCTGGTTTCCCGGTGCGGTAACGAGCCGATGATCCTGCTGATCGGATCGTTGGAATTGATTTGGTCGGCCCACGAGTCTGCGGTATGGAACGGCCACGGCGAACCGGCGCCGATGGTGGACAAGACCAGGCGTGCGGCACTGCGTGCTCACCAGCGCCTACTCGACGCCATCAGCGACGGCAATGCCAGCCGGGCAGTACGGCTGGCGCAAGACCACCTGGCCGCAGCGCGCCGAAACACGCTGGCCTTCGGCACCGGCCAAACGATCGAGGCCAAGCTGATGTCGGATCTCGAGGCACGCCTGGATCCGCGCTCGACGTACAACGGCCGGCCACGCAGCAGAAAGGGGTCGCGCAGATGACCGCCTCAGACAGCAACGACGACCGTGTTCTCTTCGAAATCGATCCGGAAAAGCGGATTGCCACAATAACGTTGAACAACCCCAAGCAGCGCAACTCCTACGACGCGAGCATGCGCGAGGCCGTTGCCCGGTGCTTGGACCGCGTCGCGGACGACGACGACCTGACCGTTGTGCTGTTGCGCGGAGCAGATGGTGTGTTCAGTACGGGCGCGGACATGAACAACGCCTACGGCTGGTACGGAGAACGAACCTCAGAGCAGTCGGCGGACAGCGAAGCGCGATCGGCTAAGAGCCGTCCCAGCCAGCGCCGCCGGCTCACGGTGGACCGCAAGTCGTTCAGCTTTTACCACAACCTGATGGGCTTCCCGAAGGTCACGGTTGGAGAGATCAGTGGCTACGCCCTCGGTGGGGGCTTCGAAATCGCCCTGATGACAGACATTTCAGTGATCGCCCGCGACACCAAGATCGGTATGCCGGCCACCCGCTTCCTGGGTCCGGCACTGGGCAGCCTCCACATGTTCTTTCACCGGTTAGGCCCGGTGCTGGCCCGGCGTCTGCTGTTGACCGGCGACATCATCGACGCTGAGGCGGTAGAGAATCTCGGAATCTTCACGGAGACTTGCGATCCCGGCCAAGTGGCGGCGCGGGCACGGTATTGGGCGGAGAAGGCCGCCAAAATGCCGGCCGACGGCGTTGTCATAGCTAAAGAGGCCTTCCGGCTGGTAGAGCAGAGCCAGGCGTATCAGGGAGAAGAAGTCGCAAGCTACCTCTTCCATGCGTACGGCACGAACCTGCAGTTCGCACCGGGGGAGTTCAACTTCGTCAAAACGCGCGCGCAGCACGGTACCAAGGAGGCGTTCCGGCTTCGTGACGAGCACTTCAACGTACCGGAGCCGCCCAAAAGCTCAGCACCGTAAAGGTTCTACTGCCGCGAACCCTTAGCCCGCCCGGCGGAGGGAGATTTGCGTTGCCGTGACGGCGTCGAGTTGCGGCCAGACGACTTCGGGCCGTGATCGATCAGCCGGCTGGCGTGGTCAAGGATGCAATCCAAGCCATATTCGAAGTTGTTGTCGTCCGGCGCACCGATGTGATGACCCTTCGCGGTCATCCGGGCCAGCAGCGGGGTGACCTCGGGGTCGATGACCATCGCGTCTTCGATTGTGCGACCGCCGTTTTCCGTCGCCTGGTTCTTCTCCTGGAGTCGGTGCAGCACAACCGACCCCCGGACGTGAACCGAGACCGCGGAGTAGGTGTCAAAAGCCTCTTCCGGGGACAGCCCTGCCTCGACCAGACCGCCGATCGCTTTCTCGATCTCCTGGACGCCGAGCTTTGCCGCTCTGGGGCTCAGCGCTGACCTGATCAGAATCAGATCACACAGTATTGGGTTGCCCATGAAGGTTTTACGCATCGAGCGGGCGTGGTTGCGCAGCGTCTCGCGCCAGTCGGCGGCCTCGACGTACGGGGTGGCGAAGACGTATTTGCGCAATGCGCGGTCGGTCATCGCATTCAGCAAATCGTCCTTCTTGCGGAAGTACCAGTAGATGCTCGTGACTCCGACGCCGAGGTGCTTGCCGAGAAGCGGCATGCTGAGGTTGTCGATCGAGACCTGCTCGGCGAGTTCGAATGCACCGCTGATGATGTCGTCGGGATTGATGGACCCACGTTCGCGCCGCTGACGCTTTTCGGCGGTTGCTTGCTTAGCCACTGCGGCCACCTCCATCCCGTTCAACACTGCGCCGGCCGTTCCGGCTTCGCGGTCCGGTGGACTCGAATCTACCGGCAGTTGCCGGTTGATCTGCGGTAACGCAACCGTGTCGCATTATCTGCCTGATACTGTAATACCTATCGTAGGGTTTGTGATACGCCTGGCGGCAAGCGAACGGTAACCGGGTATTTGCCATGGATCTAGGGCTGACAAACGCGACGGCCGTTGTCGTCGGCGGTGGCCGGGGGATGGGGTTGGCGTCCGCGCGTTGCCTGGCAGACGACGGCGCTCGCATCGCGATCATTGCCCGTTCACGGGACGACCTTGATGCCGCGACCGCAGAGCTGACCGATCGCGGAAGTCCGGATGCCGTTGGGATAGCGGCCGACATCCGGGACGCCGATCACATCAACGCAGTGTTCGCCGATCTCGGTGCGCGGTGGAACGGCGAACTCAATGTGCTTATCAACGCGGTCGGCCCCGGCGGGGTGGGCGGCTTCGAGGATCTGAGCGACGAGCAGTGGAGCCAGGCTTTTGATGAAGGCGTGATGGGCATGGTGCGCTGCGTGCGTTCGGCCCTCCCGCTGCTCCGGAAGGCGGAGTGGGCGCGGATCGTCAACTTCTCGGCGCACTCGACGCAACGCCAAAGTGTCATTCTGCCGGCGTACACCGCGGCTAAGGCGGCGCTGACGAGCGTCTCCAAGAACTTGTCGCTGCTGCTGGCCAAAGACGAGATTCTGGTCAACGTGGTGTCGCCGGGCAGCATCGCCTCCGAGTCGTTGGTCGGCTGGGCGACGTCAGTGGGCGTCGACGGCAACGATCCCTACCGGCTGATGGACGCTATCGCCGAACACTTCGGGCATCCGGCTCATCTGCCCAGGGCGGGACTGCCGCACGAAATGGGTTCGGTGGTGGCGTTTCTGGCGTCGCGGCGCAATTCCTACATGACAGGAGCGAACGTCAACGTCGATGGTGGCTCGGACTTCACCTAGCGGGTCGCGCGCATCCGAATTTCGGCTGTTCGGGCGGCATCGAGAAGCCCGTCGCGACAGTTGCAGAATGCAGTACCGATAGGTATACAGTATGCGTACAAGCTGCACCGGAATTGCCGCCTGAGCTCAGGGGAGGAGTGGCGCACATGAGTCGCGCTGACGACCTCGTCACCGACCCTGGCCAGGACGAGGCAGTGATCTACCAGGTCACTGCGACCGGTGTCGCGGTCATGACGCTCAACCGGCCGGACCGACTCAACACCTGGGGCGGCGACATCGCGACCGCCTTCTACGCGGGATTGGAACGCGCGGAGGAAGACCCGGCCGTGCGGGTGATCGTGCTGACTGGTCGGGGTAAAGCATTCTGCGCCGGCGCTCAGCTGGGTTCGATGGGCAATGTCTCACAGGCGATCGGGGAGACCGATGAGGGCAGGCTGGCGAGCTTGGTCGGGGAACGGCAGCCGCATCATCTGACGACGTTGTGCAAACCGGTCATCGCAGCCATTAACGGGTCCTGCGTCGGCATCGGGCTGACCCAGGCTCTGATGTGCGACGTCCGGTTCGCCGCTGCCGGTGCGAAGTTCGCGGCGTCGTTTGCCCGCCGCGGTCTGATCGCGGAATACGGCGTCTCGTGGATATTGCCGCGGCTGACCGGCTGGGGAGTCGCGCTCGATCTGCTGTTGAGCGGACGGACATTTCTCGCCGACGAGGCGGCGCAACTCGGGCTGGTCAAAGAGGTCGTGCCGCCCGAACAACTGATGACGCGGGCGCTGGCCTACGCCGAGGACATCGCCCAAAACTGTTCGCCCGCATCGATGGCCGTCATCAAGCGCCAGGCCTACGGCGATGCGATGCGGGAGGTGGCCGACTCCAGCTCGCGGTCCGAGGTCTTGCTGCAGCGGTCGCTACAGCTTCCCGACGTCATCGAAGGGATCACCAGCTTCCTGCAAAAGCGCTCCCCGAGTTTTCCCGGGCTGAGCGCCTCGGGGATCGGCACCGGCGAATCTTGGGGCACCGGAAAGGATGACCATGGGAACCTTGGGCTATAAGGCCATCGACGTCGACAACCATTACTACGAGCCGGTGGATGCTTTTACCCGGCATCTGGACAAGAAGTTCCGCAGGCGCGGCGTTCAGATGTTCAGTGATGGCAAGCACACTCAGGCGATCATCGGGGACCGGGTCAACCGTTTCGTCCCTAACCCGACATTCGACCCGATCATCGAGCCAGGGTGCCTGGATCTCTTGTTCCGCGGCCAGATTCCCGAAGGCGTCGACGCGGCGTCGCTGATGAAGGTTGAGCGGCTCGCGCAGCACCCCGAGTACCAGAACCGTGATGCACGTATCGCAGTGATGGATACCCAGGGCATCGAAACGGTGTTCATGTTACCGACATTCGCATGCGGCGTGGAGGAGGCACTCAAGCACGACGTCGACGCGACGATGGCGTCGGTTCACGCGTTCAACTTGTGGCTGGATGAGGATTGGGGCTTCGACGAACCCGACCACCGGATCATCGCCGCGCCGATCATCTCGCTGGCCGACCCCGGCAGGGCTGTTGAAGAGGTGGAGTTCGTGTTGGGGCGCGGCGCCAAGCTGATACTGGTTCGTCCCGCGCCGGTGCCGGGTGCGCTCAAGCCGCGGTCGTTGGGCGATCCGTTGCACGACCCGGTGTGGGCCGCGTTGGCCGAAGCCGATGTACCGGTCGGCTTCCACCTCAGCGACAGCGGCTATCTCCAAATCGCCGGGATGTGGGGCGGCAGGTCGACGTTCGAGGGGTTCGGCGGGTCGGAGCCGTTGGAGCAGATACTCACCGACGACCGGGCTATCCACGACACAATGGCCTCGATGATCGCGCACGGTGTGTTCACCCGCCATCCGAAACTCAAGGCGGTCAGCATCGAA
>DASXJI010000649.1:0-3830 GCA_036497495.1 Mycobacterium sp. | reverse complement strand
GTCTTGATCACGGCAGGCTTCTTCTTCGGTCGGGTGTCGTCGTCGACTGCTACACCTGGCGATTGACATCCTCCCCGTCCTAAAGGGCGGAGATTCCCGGCTCGGCGAGCACTCGGACCTCGAGGAGATCTGAATGTCTGACCGCTTCAGCACCGGCAGGGTTGAGACCAGCCCTGTCCAGAATGACTCTGGCAGCGTTTCGGTCGCGATCCTCGATCATTCCGCAGGACTCGCAGACGAAAATCCGTTCCGACAGCGCCAAACGGGACTTGGCTCTCGCACCGCAACCGCTGCACGTCATCGTCGTGTGGGCGGGCGCCACCAACACCACCTTCCGGCCCGCCCGCTGGGCATACTCAATCAACACCGCCTTGGTGGCGCCGATGATGCCGTCGGCGGATTTGCGCGCCATACGCGACTTACCCAAAAACTGTGGCTTGAAGTCCTCGACGGCCAATGCGCCATGGTTGGCGACGACTTTGGTGGCCCACTTTCGCGCTGTGTGTTGCCGCTGTCGGGCGACCTTCTTGTACAGCTTGGCGACGGCGCGTTTCGCTTTGAGGTAGCCCTGGGACGCCGGTTGGGCGCCGGACGGCTTGCGCCGAGCCATGGTTCGCTGCCGGCGTGCAAGCTCTGCGCTGGAACGTTTGCCGTATTCCGGATGCGGCAAGTCGTATTCCGGGTCAGTGGTCGTTGCTACCGCGCGCACTCCCCAGTCGATGCCGATGGTCCGCTCGCAGACCGGCAGCGCCGCGTCGTCACGGCGCACCACGAAACTTGCGTACCAATGCCCGATGCTGTCGCGATAGACACGCACACTGCTCGGATCGCACGGCAGTTCCCGCGACCACACCACCGGAATGGACAGGCCGCCAGCCAAACACAAGCGGCCGTCTTTCACCGCGAATCCCCGCCTCGTGTAGTTCAGGCTCGGCAGGGTGCGCTTGGCGGACTTGAACTTGCGGCGGCCCTTACCCTTCGCGCGCTTGGCGCGGAAGTTGCGCAGCATTTGCTGCTGCGGAACGACCGAACCCTCCCGCAGCCACTCATGCTCGCGCCGCCAGCCCGTAACCGTATCGTCACCGATCCACTCACCGGACTCGTTAAGCCGCTCGACCGCTTGATTCCACACCCACCGGCAGCGGTCCCACTCTCCCAGCAAGGCCGCGAGCGCGGTTGCGCCGGGGCGCAACCTGTATCGATAGCGGACGACGGTCATGCGGCGAACGCTACCGTCGCAGTACGACAACACCGCGCGTTCCTGCCCGGCCTGAAGGCCGAGGCTTCCTGGGCGGTAGACAGGTGACCACGCGGACCCGGCAGCCCGCGGCATTCGAGCCGATCGCGCGGGTGCTGCCGATGTTGTCGGTGCCGCACCTGGACCGCGAATTCGACTACCTGGTGTCCGAAGAGCAATCCGACGACGCCCAGCCCGGTGTGCGGGTGCGGCTGCGCTTCCATGGCCGCCTGGTCGACGGGTTCATCCTGGAGCGCCGCACCGAGACCGATCACGTCGGCAAGCTGGCCTGGCTGGACCGGGTGGTGTCAGCAGAGGCGGTGCTCACCCCGGAGATCCGTCGGCTGGTCGAAGCCGTCGCCGCGCGCTATGCCGGCACCCGCGCCGATGTGCTGCGGCTGGCGGTGCCGCCCCGGCACGCCAAGGTGGAGCGTGAAAACCAAACGCCGCCAGAGCTTTCCGCTGTATCCGCCGTCGACCGGACGGGTTGGGAGGCCTACGGCAGCGGCGGGCAATTCCTGACCGCGCTGGCGGAGTCGCGGGCCGCTCGCGCGGTGTGGCAGGTGCTGCCCGGCGACCTGTGGGCCGATCGCTTCGCCGAGGCCGCCGCACAGACCGTGCAGACCGGTCGCGCGGTATTGGCGGTCGTGCCGGATCAACGCGACGTGGACACGCTGTTTCGGTCCGCGACGGCGTTGCTCGACGAGGCCGGCGTGGTGGCGTTGTCGGCGGGGTTGGGTCCGGCCGCGCGCTACCGGCGCTGGCTGGCCGCGCTGCGGGGCAGCGCAAGGCTGGTTATCGGCACCCGCAGCGCTGTGTTCGCGCCGATCAGCGACCTGGGCCTGGTCATGGTGTGGGACGACGGCGACGACACGCTGGCCGAGCCGCGGGCCCCGTACCCGCATGCGCGCGAGGTGGCGATGTTGCGTGCCCACCAGATGCGTTGTGCCGCAGTGATCGGGGGATATGCCCGTACCGCCGAAGCTCATGCGCTGGTGCGCAGCGGCTGGGCGCACGACCTGGTCGCGGCGAGACCGGTGGTGCGCGCCCGCTCGCCGCGGGTGGTGGCCCTCGACGACGGTGGATACGCCGACGAACGCGATCCGGCGGCACGCACCGCACGGTTGCCGTCGGTGGCTCTTCGCGCCGCCCGGTCGGCATTAGAGGCCGAGGCGCCGGTGCTGGTCCAGGTGCCGCGGCGCGGCTACGTCCCGTCCCTGGCCTGCGCCCGGTGCCGGGCGATCGCCCGCTGCCGGCATTGCACCGGCCCTTTGTCGTTGGATGACCGCGACGGCACGGCCCCGGTGTGCCGTTGGTGTGACCGGGCCGACAATGCGCTGCGCTGCGGCCGCTGCGGGTCGGACACGGTGCGGGCCGTCGTCGTGGGTGCCCGGCGTACCGCCGAAGAACTGGGCCGCGCCTTTCCGGGTACGACGGTGATCACCTCGGCGGGCGAAGCGATGGTGTCCGAAGTCGACGATCGTCCAGCTTTGGTGGTGGCCACGCCCGGTGCTGAGCCCCTCGCCGCCGGCGGCTACGGGGCGGCACTGCTGCTGGACAGCTGGGCGCTACTCGGGCGTCAGGATCTGCGCGCCGCCGAGGACACCCTGCGGCGTTGGATGGCCGCCGCGGCGTTGGTACGGCCCCGCGACAACGGTGGGGTAGTGGTGGTCGTTGCCGAATCATCGGTTCCCACAGTGCAATCGCTGATCCGCTGGGATGCGGTCGGCCATGCAGAGGCCGAGTTGGCCGCGCGCACCGAGGTCGCGTTGCCGCCGAGTGTGCACATGGCCGTCCTCGACGGCTCCGGTGAGGCGGTGACAGGGTTGCTCGAGGAAATCCGGCTGGCGGACAGCGCCGAGTTGCTCGGGCCGGTGCCGTTGCCGGTGGGCGCACGGAGACCGCCCGGGATCGCGGCCGAGGCGCCGGTGAGCCGGATGCTGGTGCGGGTGCGCCGTGAGCAGGGCCTGGCTCTGGCGGCGGAGTTGCGGCGCGGCGTCGCCGTGGTCAGCGCCCGGCAAGTTCACGAACCGGTCCGGGTGCAGATCGACCCGCTACACATCGGCTAGGCGACTGCTCACTACTCGGCCGCTCCGCGTGTGTCGGTGAGCGAAGTCCACGTATTCCGTGCGACGATGCGAAGACTGGCCGAACGCCAATGACGCCCACCGGTCTTTCTTTCCCGTGTCGAGGGAGGTCAGATATGGCAACGATCGCAGACACCACACGAATCGGGCGCTGCCTTGTTTTTGTGCGCGATCACCTCAACCAGGCCCGCGCCGCCGGCGACGAGATCCGGGTCATGCAATGGCACGCGGTGATGGACGAGTTCATCGACGCGTGGCCGCGGTCGGCGTGATCATCGATCCAGTCCACTGCACTGAGATCGGCTGCGCCTGTCCCGGCAATCGGTGGTGGACTGGCTGGATCGGATCCCGTGAAATCCACATCGTCCCCATCGACGATCTGCAGCCACATCGGGTGGAGCAATGCGGCTGCGACCCACAGATCACGCTGCACGTCGCGGGCGACGGATTCGCGTCATGGCGGGTGGTTCACGACAGCTTCGATCGCCGCGAACTCAGGGAGCAAG
>DASXJI010000648.1:0-3831 GCA_036497495.1 Mycobacterium sp. | reverse complement strand
GTAACAGGCGGCGCACACGGCGGCCGCAAGGGCCCAGCCGACACCGATCAGGTTGATGTGGGCACCGGAAAAGACGTTCAGCACCAACATGATTCCGGCGGCGGCCAGTGCGACACCGGTGAGCGTCAGGCTGCTCGGCCGGCGCCGGGTGGTGGACCACAGCCAGCCGACGACCAGGATCGGGGCGCTGTACTCGAGCAGGAGTGCGACGCCGACGGACAGATGGGCGACGGCGTTGAAGTAGCACAGCTGCGCGCCCGCGATCGGAATCAGGCCGTAGGCGACGACGGTCTTCGCATGCTGCAGGGCTTCGCGGACCCAATCGGGCTTGACGATCGTGGCGAAGACGGCCATCAGCAGCGCGCCGCCGGCGAGCCGGGCGGTGACCGCGGCTGTCGGGCTCCAGCCAGCTTCCATCAGCGACTTGGCGAACGGTCCAGAGGACCCGAAGGCGAAGGCGGAGCCGACGGCGAACAACAGGCCGATCCGGAAGTGGTCAACCGTGGGCTGGGTGGTCGCCATGTGCACCTCCGGCAGGTAATGAGTAAAATCCGATTTGGTCGTGACGCTACGCCTGGAGGGAGTCATGAGTCAAATGCTTTTTAGTCATGACACCGAGATCACATTGCGGGCGGCATGTGGGCTGATCAACAGCGACAGGGTGGACGGCGAACGGCTCGGTGACGCCGCGGCCCTCGAGGCTTTCCTGGACGGCTGGGGCTACACCGGCCGGCGGGACCACGACACCGCCGAGCTGACGTCGATTCATCGGCTGCGGGAGCGGCTGGGCAAGATCTGGGAGGTCGCGGACGACGAGGTCCAAGCCGTAGGCCAAGTCAATGCGCTGCTCAGTGACACCAAGGCGGCGCCGTGGCTGACCCGGCACCCGGAGATGCCGGAGTGGCATCTGCACCTGGCGTCCGTGCACGACCCGCTCTGGCAGCGGATGGGCGCCGAGTTTGCGATGGCGCTGGCCGACCTCATCCGCATCGGCGAGCTGCGCCGGCTCAAAGTCTGTGCGGCGCCGGACTGTGACGCCGTGCTGGTGGACCTGTCGCGCAATCGGTCCGGCAAGTTCTGCGACACCGGCAACTGCGGCAACCGCCAGCATGTCGCCGCATATCGCGAACGACGCGCGCACGGCGGGTAGCGTCAACGCCCATGCACGCCGGGCAGCGTGACCTCGACATCGTTCTGTACGGCGCCACCGGCTTCATCGGCAAGCTGACCGCTGAATACCTAGCAGGAGCCGGCGCAGGAATCCGCGTCGGGCTGGCCGGTCGCTCCGCGGACCGGCTGCGCGCCGTCCGGCGAAACCTCGGCGCCGTCGCACAGGATTGGCCGGTTATCACAGCCGATCTGTCACAGCCGGCTGCACTGAAGGCCATGGCGGCCAGAACTCAGGTGGTGGTCAGTGCAGTCGGGCCGTACAGCAGATATGGGCTGCCGGTCGTCGCGGCATGCGCCGCCGCCGGAACCGACTACGCCGACCTGACCGGCGAGGTTCCCTTCGTCCGCGACAGCATCGACTTCTATCACCAGCAGGCCGCCGATAACGGCGCTCGGATCGTCCACTCGTGTGGATTCGACTCCATTCCCTCGGACCTGACCGTCTACGCGCTGCACCGCCGGGCGACCGACGATGGTGCCGGTCAGCTGGGCGACACCACGCTGGTGCTACGGGCATACTCCGGCGGGTACGCGGGCGGCTCGATCGCGACGATGATGGAGTTGATGCGCATCGCGGTAGACGATCCCAAAATGCGACGCATGCTCGATGACCCGTACAGCCTGAGCCCGGACCGCAGTGCCGAGCCCGAACTCGGTGCGCAGCCGGATCTTCCATCGTGTGCGGGGTCCGACATTGCACCCGAGCTCAAAGGGTTGTGGGTCGGGGGCTACGTGATGGCCTTGTACAACACGCGCTGTGTTCGCCGCAGCAACGCGCTTCTCGGCTTCGCATATGGCAGCCGGTTCCGATACCAAGAGACCATCACCCATGGCTCGACCGTCGCCGCGCCGGTCATCGCGGCGATGTTCAACGCCGGCATTGCCGGAGCGTCCAGGCTGGGCGGCTGGTACTTGCAGATGCTTCCCCCCGGGCTGGTCGAACGAATGACACCCCCGCCCGCCACCGGACACGATGAAGGGTCTCGCGGTCATTACAAGGTCGAGACGTACACCTCGACAAGCAAAGGGCGGCGGTACATGGCCACGATGGCCCAGCGGCGCGACCCCGGCTATTCGGCAACGGCGGTGATGGTCGGCGAGAGTGCCCTGTGCCTGGCCACCGACCGCGATCGACTGTCTCCGTTGCGTGGTGTGCTGACCCCGGCTGCCGCGATGGGTGACGCGCTGTCGGCGCGGCTGACCGCCGCCGGGGTGACGATCACCACGGCCCGGCTGAACTGAACGCCGTTGTGGTCAGGGCAGGTAGAAGCCGCGAATACGGTAGTAACGGCCACGACCGAGGAGAGCATTGGCTGCCTGCAGACCCGACATCACTGCTGCCTCGATACAGCCCGCGTTGATTCCCGAATCGGTCCAGTCACCCGCCAAAACGAGGTTGTCGTAACCGCTTTCATCGGGCCGCAGTCGATACTTATCGGAGCCAGGAACCGACTGAACGTACCGATCGGACGGATCAATGTTCACGCTGACGTGCTGAGTTTCCAGGGCTGACGTACCGCGGTGGCCGTTAGTGCCGCTCAGCAGGTGCCACGCGAAACCGTCCGCGCCGACCGCGCCGGGTAGATACAAGCCCACATGGTCATCGAGGTACTTGACCGCATTGGCGAGCACGCGTTGCCGGCATCGGCCGATGTAGTCTTCGCGATCGTCTCCCGTCGGCGACGCGGCATCGAACGCACCGCAGAAATACGCGACCGTGCGCGGTCGGTCGTCCTCGGGCCAGTCCTCGGCCCACAGCGTCTGCGGCATCGACGCCCACGTATCGAAGGGGGCGACGTAGCCGCTGGTCGTGACACCCGGGTGGTTCCATCCCAGCGCGGATTCTGTTGGGCGCAGCCAGAGTTGGAACGCCTGGGTGGCAACCGTGCGCAGATGCGCCGTCATGTCTCGCCACTCCGGCCGGTCGGCGATCAACTCCGATGCCACGAGTTCCACCATGCCGAGCGAAGCGGCCAGCACGACGTGATCGAAGTCGACGCCGCGGCGCAGCAGCACCGTCTCGACGTCGTCGCGCCGGCCGAAGTGCGATTCCAGGTCGTCGGTCCGCGCACCCGGCTCGATCTGGTCCTCCAGCGGGGCGTTGGGGAAGACCGGGAGGCCACGGACCGTTGCCAATGGTTCGTACTGATCGACGCCTTCGGCGAGCCGGACTTGACGACCGATGGTAATGGCGTCAATGGCATGGCGGCGCTCGTCGAGATGTAGCGCATCGACCCGATGAAAGAACTCGAAACGGACGCCGCGCCTTCGCAGCGCCTGGTACAGCGGGGCGATCACCACGTCACCCATTCCGGCGCTCATCTTCCAGAAGAACGCACCCTTGTACTGGAAAAGCGCTATGCCGGTAAGCAATACAGCGAGTCCAGCGGCGAATGATGGCCGGTTGTAGTCACCGTCTTCGTAACCGAACACCATGTCGTACATACCGCGAACCAGCGGGAAGTCGAGCACATCCGGGTGGGCACCGTGACGCAGAATCCAGGCGCCGTACTCCTCGTCGTTTATGGCCCTGAAGCCACGGGGATCTGTGATCAAACCGTCGACGATCAACCCGCGCGCGGTGGCGGTCAGAAGGGACAGCAGAAGCCAGAGTCGTTTGTGATCGGGTCGGTGCTCGTAGTCGAGCGCTTGGCGTAGCGC
>DASXJI010000647.1:0-9436 GCA_036497495.1 Mycobacterium sp. | reverse complement strand
AATCGGCATCGATCGCCGCAGCCGGCGACGCGGCGGTGGCGACGTCGGGCAAAACCGTCGAGTCCGACGACGAACTCGACGCCGTCAACCGGCCGCCGGTCCACGAGCCGTAGACGGTGTCGGCGCCCGGGCTTGGATAGTCCGGCACCCGGTTGAAGGTGTGCCGGGTATCGCCGACGGCGCGGATCGCCGACGAGTGGTCGTCGACCCGGCCGTAGTCGGTCTCGCGGGCCAGCGGTGTGTCGGTGACCGTGACGACCGGTACCGGGAGGCCCGCACCGACGGCGTCGCCGGTGAGCAGCGCCGGGCCGAGCGGTGGCCGGCCAGATAGCCGGCGACGTTCGTCGAGTCGCAGCAAGGCCTCGGGGCCGCCATCGACGCGGGGCAGCCCGTCGATGTCGGCCAGGTAGGGAGCGCCGGGATCGACCGCCGCGGCGGTCACGCGGTAGATCTCGACGGCGGGATATCGGGGACGCAATTCGCTGTCGGTGACGAATCCCGACACCGGCCCCGGACCGACCGGCGCGCCGTTCGCCACTCAACTGTGGGGCACCAGCCACGACGAACCGCTGCAAGTGCTCGGCGACAGCCCGTGGGGTGTGCGCGACTCCATCCCGCTGACTCCGCCGCAGACCATCCGCGCGCTGGACTCGGTCCAACAGCTGTTCGCCTCCGGAACGCCCTCCGCGGGCCTCGCTGATACTCTTGCCCGCCAAGGCATTTCGTATGTCGTGATGCGCAACGACCTGGACCCGGACGCATCTCGTTCGGCCCGCCCGATCCTGGTGCACCGGGCTGTCACTGGATCGCCACGTCTCCAGAAGGTCGCCGAGTTCGGCCCGCCGGTCGGCCCCGGCCCGGTGTCCGGATTCGTCACCGACAGCGAATTGCGTCCCCGATATCCTGCCGTCGAGATCTACCGCGTGACCGCGATGGCCGGCGATCCCGGCGGTCCCTACCTGGCCGCTATCGACGGACTGCCCCGCGTCGACGGCGGACCCGAGGCCTTGCTGCGGCTCGACGAACGTCGGCGGCTGGCTGGCCGGCCCCCGCTCGGCCCGGCCCTGCTGACCGCCGACGCCGTCGGTGCGGGGCTGACGGTACCGGTCGCCACAGTCACCGACACACCGCTGGTCCGCGAGACCGACTACGGCCGGGTCGACGAGCATTCGTCGGCGATCCGCGCCGTCGGCGACGCCCGGCACACCTTCAACCGGGTGCCGGACTATCCAAGTCCGGGCGCGGACACCGTCTACGGCTCGTGGACCGGCGGCCGGTTGACAGCGTCGAGTTCGTCGTCGGACTCGACGGTTTTGCCCGACGTCGCCACCGCCGCATCGCCGGTTGCGGCGATCGATGCCGATTCGGCGACCGCCTGGGTGTCCAACAGCCTGCAGTCGGCCGTCGGTCAATGGCTTCAGGTCGACTTCGACCACCCGGTGACCAACAGCATCATCACCATCACCCCCAGCGCAACCACCGTCGGTGCGCAGGTCCGACGCGTCGAAGTCGAAACCGCTACCGGGACAACGACTTTGCGGTTCGACGAGGCTGGCAAACCGATCAGTGCGGCGTTGCCGTACGGCGAGACTCCGTGGGTCCGCATCACCGCGATCGGCACTGACGACGGGTCGCCAGGGGTGCAGTTCGCGATCACCGACTTGTCGATCACGCAGTACGATGCCCGCGGCTTCGCGCATCCGATCAATATTCGGCACACCGCGCTCGTTCCCGCTCCCCCACCGAACGCCGCTGTGGGGCAATGGGATCTGGGTTCCGATCCGCTGGGCAGGCCGGGCTGCGCGGCGGGTCTGACGAACGTGCAATGCGCGCCGTCGATGGCGCTGGCGACGGAAACACCCGCGACCTTCAGTCGAACGCTGAGCGTGCCGCAACCGGTGTCGGTGCTGCCGACGATCTGGGTCCGTGCCCGGTCGGGACCCAAACTGGCCGATCTGGTCGCCGAGCCGGACACCACGCAGGCTCACGGCGACTCCGATCTGGTTGACGTCCTCGGCGCAGCCTCTGCCGCCACCGACGGCGACCCGGCCACCGCGTGGACGGCACCGCAGCGAGTGGTGCAGCACAAGACGCCCCCGACGCTCACCCTCACCCTGCCCCAACCCACCGAAGTGACCGGTCTGCAAGTCACGCCCAGCACGTCGCCGGTGCCCGCGCACCCGACCATGGTGGCCGTCGACCTGGGCGACGGTCCGCAGGTCAGGGCGCTGAAAACATCGGAGCCACAAGACCTGCCGCTGCTACCCCGGATCACCGACACCGTCACAGTCAGCCTGCTCGACTGGAAAGACGTCATCGACCGCACCGCACTCGGCTTCGACCAACTCAAGCCACCGGGCCTGGCCGAGGTCGCGGCGCTGGGCGCCGACGGCAGACCGATCGCCACGGCCAACGCGGCGCGCAACCGGACTCGCAAGGTCACCGTCGACTGCGACCACGGACCGGTCATCGCGATCGCCGGCCGCTTTGTGCACACCACGGTCAACACCTCGGTCGGCGCGCTGCTGGACGGCGCTCCGGTAACCGCGCAACCCTGCGACGCCGAGCCGATCACGTTGCCGACCGGCCAGCAGGAGCTACTGGTAAGTCCCGGCCCGCAATTCGTCGTCGACGGCGCGGAGTTGTCCGGACCGCTCGCGGCCCAGTCGGCCACCGCCCCGGCGACGCCGGCGGCTACCGGAGCGTGGGGTCCGGCCCATCGCGAAGTGCGGGTGCCGGACGCGACGACGTCACGGGTGCTGGTTGTTCCGGAAAGTATCAACACCGGTTGGGTGGCCCGCACCAGCGCTGGAACTCGGTTGACACCGTTGGCGGTCAACGGATGGCAGCAGGGATGGGTGGTGCCGGCCGGAACGTCGGGCACCATCACGCTGATCTTCGCGCCCAACTCGCTGTACCGGGCCGGCCTGGCCGGCGGACTGGCGCTGCTGCCGCTACTGGCGCTGCTGGCGTGGTGGCCGCAGCGCCGCCGGCCGACCGATTCCGCGGCGCGCCCGTGGACGCCCGGGCCCTGGGCCGCCGTCGCGATGCTGAGCGCCGGCGCGGTGATCGCCGGAGCTGCGGGCGTCTTGGTCTTCGGCGCCGCGCTGGGTATGCGGTGGCTGGTGCGCAATCGTCCACGACGACGCGACGCCGTCACCCTGTGGTTGAGTGCCGGCGGGCTGATCCTGGCCGGTGCGGCGCTGTCACGGCATCCGTGGCGATCCGTCGACGGATACGCGGGCCATTCGGCTGCAGTGCAACTGCTCGCGCTCATCTCACTTGCGGCACTGGCCGCTTCAGCGGTGATGCGGCCTGCTGAGCGTTAACGCCCAGCTGTGCATGGGCATCCCGTTCCGCGGGGTTCGCACCGGCACGTGAGTTGCAGGACGTCTGCGCTGCTGTTACGGGATAGGCAGCGCTTCTACCGGCGAGGTGGTGAGACGTGGCGTTGACGGTGACCGACATCGATCGGTGGCGCGCCGAGGCGGTACGCGAGGTGTTTCACGCGGCCGGCGCTCGTGGGCAGGCGACCCTGGAGGCCGGGCGAGAACTGGCCTCGCTAGCGGTGTTCGACAGCTGGCAAGGCGCCACCGCGCAAGCCCGCAGACACACCAGCGCCTCGATCCGGTCGGACCTCGACGCGCACGGCAACGAGTCGCTGGCGGTGGCCCGGGCGGCCGGCCGAGCGGCCGACGACATCCTGCACGTGCAGTCCCAGCTGCGCGCGTTGCGACGCGACGCCGCCGAATTGCAGATGACCATCGACTGCCGCACCGACAAGGTGGTGCCGAGCTCGAATTTCAACGGTCCGCCGACAGCAGCGCTGATCGCCGAGATTCAGCTGCAACACCGCCTGGATGCCATTGTGGCAGAAGCAAATTCAGCCGATCAGGAGTTGGCGTACGCGATCGACATGGCTGACGGGGATCGGCCGATTCCACCGGGACCACATGACAATCGACCACTGATCCAGGATTCGCTGTCGCGGCCGTTGCCCGACGATCCGAAGCAGTTCAACGAGTTGTGGAATCAGCTCGGCCCCGAAGAAAAGGATTGGCTGTATGGCCAAGACCACGACATTGGCAACCACGCCGGAATGTCGTGGGATTCGCCTGACCACTTGGGCAGAGACCACTACAACCGCCTGCACCTGGCAGAGCTCACGCAGCAATCCGAGTGCGACGTCAATCGGATACAGCACGACATTGAACAATTGATGGCCGAACCCAACGTCGACGACGGCGTACTCTACGCGTTGCAGTCACAACTGGCCGCGGCCCGACAAGACTTGGCCGGTTATCAGGCGGTCCAAGCGAGCTTGAAGTCCGCCGACGGACCGAAGCGTTACTTGGGTCTGCTCGACGAGTTCGGCCACGGCGCCGTGTCGATCGCGAACCCCGATACCGCGCGCCGCAATGCGATCTTCGTACCCGGCACCGGGCAAGACCTGAGCCGACTGGCGTTCAGCGACGAAAAGGCATTGGCCATGTATACCGCCGCCTTGACTGCCGACCCCGGCCTGGAACCAGGCGATGTCTCAGTGACGACCTGGATGGGTTACGACCGCCCGATGGATCTCAGCCGTGCGGCTTTCCCCCAGCCCGCCCAGGGCGGTGCAGATCAGTTGGCCGCCTTCGAGAACGGCCAGCGGGCCTCGCATCTCGGCCCATCGTCCGTCGATACCCTGATCGGCCACAGCTACGGCAGCACCGTGATCGGCGCGGCCGCCGCCGGCGGGCGCCACCTCGACGCCGACAATGTCATCGCGGTCGGAAGCCCCGGCATGCTGGTCGATCGCGCCGGCCGGCTGAACCTGCACCCCGGCGGCAACGTCTTTGTGATGCGTGCCGTCAACGACGCGATCGGCATGGGCGGCATCGTCACCGAATGGACGTTGGGCGCCGACCCGGCGGACCCGGGATTCGGTGCCCGGCGGCTGGCCGCCGATCCCGGCCCGGCCGGTCCCTTAGGGCTGCCCAGCGTCGCCGCGCACAGCAGTTACTGGTTGGGCGGCAACGAGGCGCTGGCGAACTTCGGTGCGGTGATCGCCGGCGTGCCGCCGCCCTACCCCGTCGGGCAGCGCTAGCTGCGAGGACGGGGTTTTGCGGTCTGCCGGACGGGTACGCGCGACAATAGGAATTCCACTCCTCACCAGGAGCGACGGACATGGGCTGGTTGAGCGCACCGCAATATTGGGTGGGCAGGCTGATATTGGAGCGCGGCACCGCGATCGTCTATGTCTTCGCATTCGTGGCGACCGCACGGCAATTCCGGGCGCTGATCGGCGAGCATGGGTTATTGCCGGTGCCGGGTTATCTGGCCCGGCACTCGTTCATCCAAACGCCGAGCATCTTTCACCTGCACTACTCCGATCGGTTCTTCGCCACAGTCGCGTGGTCGGGTGCGGCATTGGCGGCAGCGATGGCCGTGGGCCTGGCCGACGTGGTGCCGCTTGGGGTGGCGTTGTTGCTGTGGCTGCTGCTGTGGGTTGCGTACCTGTCGATCGTCAACGTCGGCCAGACCTGGTACTCGTTCGGCTGGGAGTCGCTGATGCTGGAAATGGGTTTCCTGGCAATCTTTCTCGGCAACGACCGGATCGCACCGCCGCTGCTGACGATGTGGCTCGCACGGTTGCTGCTGTTTCGGCTCGAGTTCGGCGCCGGCCTGATCAAGCTTCGCGGCGACTCCTGCTGGCGGGATCTGACGTGCCTGTACTACCACCATGAAACCCAGCCGATGCCGGGGCCGCTGAGTTGGTTTTTCCATCACCTACCCAAGCCGCTGCATCGGGTGGAAGCCGCAGGAAATCACTTCGCGCAACTCGTTGTCCCGTTCGGCCTGTTCGCCCCGCAACCGGTGGCCGGTATCGCCGGCGCGATCGTCGTGGTCACCCAGTTGTGGCTGGTGGCTTCCGGTAACTTCGCCTGGCTCAACTGGTTGACGATCCTGTTGGGTTGCAGCGCGATCGACGCGCCGACGCTCGCGGCGCTGCTGCCCATCCCCCGCCAGCCCGCACTCGCCGAAGCTCCGCGCTGGTTCGCTGCCCTGGTGATCGTGTTCACGGCGCTGACGCTGATGTTGAGTTACTGGCCGGTGCGCAACATGATCTCGCGTGGTCAGCGAATGAACATGTCGTTCAACCCTTTTCACTTGATCAACACCTATGGGGCGTTCGGTAGTATCGGTCGCACGCGCCGTGAGGTGGTGATCGAGGGCACCGACGAACCGACGATCACCGAGCAGACGGTATGGAAGGAATACGAATTCAAAGGCAAGCCTGGTGCGGTGCGTCGACTGCCACGGCAGTGGGCGCCGTATCACCTGCGGCTGGATTGGCTGATGTGGTTCGCTGCGATCTCCCCGCAGTATGCCCGTTCGTGGCTGCAACCATTCATTTTGCGGCTCTTGCAGAATGACGCGGCGACGCTGCGTCTGCTGCGTGGCAACCCCTTCCCGGATGTCCCGCCGCGGTATGTGCGGGCGCAGCTCTACCGATACCGGTTCACCACCGCGGCCGAATTGCGACGTGATCACGCCTGGTGGCATCGCACACTGGAAGGCGGGTACGCGGCGCCGATGTCGCTACCGATGCCGGCAGACGAAACGGCGCCACAGCACCCCGACTGAGGTTGCTGTGACGCCATCGAACAGTCTGCGGCGCATTACTTCTGGTATGAGGTAGCGCCTGTTCCGGCGAGCTTGCCGCCCTCCACGATCAGGTATTCCGGGCGGATCGGTGTGCCCGCGAAGAAGGACTCCAGGATTTCCCGAGTGCCTGCGGCGTAGCGAGCCTGCGCAGAGAGCGTCGTCCCCGACACGTGTGGCGTCATCGCGTTGTTCGGCATGGTCCGCCACGGGTGGTCGGACGGCGGCGGCTGCGGGAACCACACATCGCCGGCGTAGCCCGCCAAGTGGCCGCTGCGCAGCGCCGCTGCGATCGCCTCTGGCACGGTCTCCTCGGCGCGGGCGGTATTGACGATGTAGGAGCCCCGCCGCATCGAGGCGATCAGCTTCTCGTCGAACATCTCTCGGGTGTCCTCATACAGCGGTGAATGCACCGACACCACGTCAACCGAGCGGACCAGTGACTCCACTCCCGCGTGATAGGTGACATTCAGCTGCTGCTCGACCTCGGGCGAAAGCCGGTGCGTGTCGGTGTAATGCAGGTGGGCGTCGAACGGCGCCAGCCGGCGCAGCACAGCCCGACCGATCCTGCCCGCGGCGATCACACC
Source organism: Mycobacterium sp. (assembly GCA_036497495.1). Taxonomy (GTDB): domain Bacteria; phylum Actinomycetota; class Actinomycetes; order Mycobacteriales; family Mycobacteriaceae; genus Mycobacterium. The sequence goes on along the minus strand of DASXJI010000647.1, from coordinate 2,201 downwards.
GACGTCCATGCCCTCCAGGTCATAGGCGCGCTCGACACAGTCCGCGATGTTCCAGCCGCCGTCGGTGGCCCAGCGGTGCGACGGCACGAAGTTGCGCACCAGGGTCAGGATTTGCATGACGGCGTGCTCGGCGACGCTGATGCTGTTGCTGTAGGTCACCTCGGCGACGGTGATTCCACGCTCTTTGGCCGCGTCGAGGTCCACGTGGTCCGAACCGATGCCGGCAGTCAGCGCCAGCTTCAGGTTCGACGCCCTGGCGATGCGTTCCTTGCTCAGGTAGGCAGGCCAAAAGGGTTGGGAGATCACGATGTCGGCGTCGGGCAGTTCACGTTCGAACTCCGAATCCGGACCATCCTTGTCCGAAGTGACCACCAACTCGTGGCCGCCTTCTTCGAAGAACTTCCGCAGCCCCAGAGCACCGGAGACGCTGCCCAGCAGTTCGCCGGGGATAAAGTCGATCTTGGACGGGGTCGGCAGGGTGGCGCCGCCCGGGTAATTGGGAATATCCGGGATGCTGTCGCGGGCGTATGTCGGCGGATATCCGTCGACCGGGTCCGGGTAGAGCACCATCACACATTTGGCCATGGTTTCCTCCTCGAGTCGGCCAGGCATCAGAAACGTTGCTGTTCAAGACTTCTGGGTGGTAGTTGTTGATCCTTGTCTCAACTGACTCCAGTCTCGTCCGGCAGCGCGCGGGTGTCCAAGACGCATTTCCGACCGGCTGATAGGCAGCGCCGATCATCAGCGATCAGTTGTGTGCGTCCCCGTCGAGCACCGCAGCGATGCCGGCATCGCGGGCGGCCTGCACCAGCGCGCGGGTCAGCGGTGAGCCCGGTTCGGCGGCGTGGGTGACGAGCGCCAGCAGGGCGGTGACCGACGGCTCGTGCAGCCGAAGCACCGAAACACCGGGCGGCATGCCGAGGGTATGGACCCAGGTGTGCGCCACGATGCTCGCCCAGCGCCCGGTAGTCACATGGGCGAGCAGCGTGCCCACCGAGTCAGCTTCGAGTTGTGGTGTCGCCACGAGACCTTGGCCGGTCAGGGTGTCGTCGATCAGTCGGCGGCCCTGCATTCCGGCGGTCAGCAGACACAGCGGTAGCTGGAGCGCGTCCGCCCAGCTGATCGCGTCCGCGTTCCCGGTCAGCAGTTCGCTGCTGGCGATCAGCACCTGGTGCTCTCGATACAGCGGCGTCACGGTCAGATCCGCGGTGTCCTGCCGCTCGGGATAGATGATGCCCCCGTCCAATTCGAACCGGCGGATCTGCTCGACGATCCCGGCCGATCGCAGGTTGGTGTCCAGCTGCACCCGCACCAACGGATGTGCGGCGCAGAACGGGTCGGTCAGCAGCGCGACCGTGGTGGCCGCAGCCGGGACTACACCCAGCCGAAGCTCACCGACCAGTCCGGTTTGCAGCGCGGTGACTTCCTGTTTCAGCGCGTCGCAGTCGGCCAGCACGCGCCTGGCCCAGTGCACCAGCCGCTCGCCTTCGGGAGTGAGGCCCTCGAACTTCTGCCCGCGCCGGACCAGCGGCACCTTGAGTTCGTGCTCGAGCTTGCGGATCGCCTCCGACAGCGCCGGCTGGGATACGTGGCACGCACTGGCAGCGCGGGCGAAATGACGCTCCCTGGCAAGTGCGACAAAGTACTCCAGCTGGCGGATCAGCACGGCGCTACAGAGATTCGTCGAGCTCGCCGAGTCGATCCGTCAGCCGCAGGTTTTCGGAGTAGTCGACCGGGCAGCAGATCAGCGACACCCCATCGTCATCGAGGGCGGCCCGCAACGTCGGCAACAGTTCGTCGGCGCTGTTGATCCGATAACCCTTGGCGCCGAAGCTTTCCGCGTACTTGACGATGTCAGGATTGCCGAACTTCACGTAGTGGTGCTCGCCGAGCTCGAGGTCCATCTTCCACTCGATCAGACCGTAGCCGCCGTCTTCCCAGATCAGCACGACCAGCGGTATCTTCTCGCGGACGGCGGTTTCGATCTCCTGCGAGTTCATCAGGAAGGCCCCGTCACCGGCCACCGCCAGCACCTTCGCCTCCGGTTTCGCCAACTTGACTCCAAGCGCTCCGGGCAGCGCAAAGCTCATGGTAGACAACCCATTTGATATCAGGCAGGTGTTGGGCTCATACGTCGGGTAGAGCCGGGCCATCCACATCTTGGTGGCGCCGGTGTCGACCAGCACGACGTCGCTGCGGCC
>DASXJI010000646.1:0-4808 GCA_036497495.1 Mycobacterium sp. | reverse complement strand
CATCGGTGATCAGCGAATGCAGCGCCGTATTCAGCCACAGCGGAATGCCCGCCTCCTTGGCAGCGAGCCGGAGGCGCCCGATCAGAGCCCGGCCCAATGTGTCCATATGTCGGCGCAGCACAATGCTTTTGACGGTTCTGCCGACAGTCTGCAGCGCGGCTCGGCGTCCCGACCAGGTCCGCATCACCATGTTGAGCCGGGCGAATTCTTTTGAGGTGACGAATAGTCCTCCGGGAGTGGCCAACGCGGCGGGTCGCAGCCACTGCTCGTCGTCGTCCAGTTTCTTCAGGTCGAAGGGCAGCGGTTCGATGGTGCGCCCGCGGGCGCGGCCGCCGGGTTTCTCCGGGTGATAGTCCGAATACCCGGTGCACCATTGGAATCGCAGATGCGGGCTGGTGCGCTCGAGGAACTCCATGGCCCGCGGTCCGTTGTCGATGAACGCGTCGATGTTGGCCGCGGGCGCCCGACCACCGACGACGGCATCGAGGTAGCAGCGTACGTCGTCACGGGAATCGGCCAAGCCTTCTCGCTTGAGAGTCGGATTGTTGGGAATCCAGATGTTCCCGCCCGAGAGTGCCGTGCTGCCACCGTAGACACCCGCCTTTTCGATGACGAGGGTATCCAGACCGCCGGCATTCGCAGTCAGCGCCGCGGTGAGGCCTCCGCAACCGCTACCGACGACCACGAAGTCGACCTGGTGATTCCAGGCTTCGCCCTGGTCTGCGGCCGGCATGTGATCAGGCAACCACACAGGTTGCTGCTTCGGGGCGGCAATTCCCGCACAGCGGGACGATCGCCGCCCCGACCGCCATTGACCCCGTACCGTCGGCGGTATGACCCGGGATGTCGACGTGGTGGTGGTAGGGGCAGGTTTCGCCGGCCTGTACGCGCTGCACCGGCTGCGCAGCGACGGCTTGGCCGTCCGGGTGTTCGAAGCCGCAGACGGCGTCGGCGGAGTCTGGTACTGGAACCGCTATCCCGGCGCGCGATGCGATGTCGAAAGCGTGGACTACTCGTACTCTTTTGACCAGCAGCTTCAGCAGGACTGGAACTGGAGCGAAAAATACGCCACCCAACCGGAGATCCTTCGCTACCTGAACCACGTCACCGACCGGTTCAACCTGCGGCCCGACATCACATTCGGCACCCGCGTCACCGATGCGATCCTCGACGAGGGCACATTACGTTGGGAAATACGCACCGACGCAGGCGAAGTGGTGTCCGCGCGTTTCATGGTGCTGGCGGTCGGCCCGTTGTCGAACGCGAACATCCCCGCCATCGAGGGAATGGAGTCGTTCGCCGGCGAGATCTACCACACCGCGCACTGGCCGCATCAGGGCGTCGATTTCATCGGCCAACGAGTGGGCGTTATCGGCACCGGATCGTCGGGAATTCAAGCGATTCCGTGCATCGCGCAGCAGGCAAGTCAACTGAACGTGTTCCAGCGTAGTCCCAACTACAGCGTTCCCGCCGGAAACGTTCCGCTCGATGACGACGTGCGCCGCGCGCAGAAGGCCGGCTATCCGGAACGTCGCCGGCGGTCGATGGCCAGCGGGGGTGGTTCACCGCACCGACCGCATCCATTGTCTGCGCTCGACGTGTCCGAGCAGGAACGTCGGGAAGCCTACGAAAAGCGGTGGCAGCTCGGCGGGGTGCTGTTCAGCAAGACCTTTCCCGACCAGATGCTCGACGCGCGATCCAACGACACCGCCCGAGTCTTCTGGGAGGAGAAGATCCGCGCTGTCGTCGACGATCCGCGGGTCGCCGACTGGCTCATCCCAACCGACCATCCCATCGGGACAAAGCGAATCTGCACCGACGACAACTACTTCCAGACGTTCAACCGCGAGAACGTCGCGCTGGTCAACTTGCGGGCGACGCCGATCGTGCAGATGGACTCGGCCGGGGTGGCGACCACGGCCGCTTACTACGAGCTGGACGCGCTGGTGCTGGCGACCGGCTTCGACGCGATGACCGGGTCGGTGAGCAAGCTGAACATTGTCGGGCGTGGTGGCGAAACCCTGAACGCCGCGTGGGCGTCCGGCCCGGTCACCTATCTCGGGCTGGGTGTTCCCGGCTTCCCGAACGTGTTCAACATCAGCGGCCCGGGCAGCCCATCGGTTTTGGCCAACATGGCGTTGCATTCCGAGTTGCACGTCGACTGGATCGCCGACGTGATCGGCTACCTCGGCGCACACGGAGCCATAGCATTGGAAGCCACCCGACCGGCGGCCGCCGACTGGACCGACGAATGCACCCACCGTGCCGCGGAGGGCCTTATGCTGCGGGCGAATTCGTGGTACCTGGGCGCGAACGTTGCCGGCAAGCCGCGGGTGTTCATGCCGTTCGTCGGCGGTTTCGGCGTCTACGGTCAGATCATCGCCGACATCGCCGCGGCCGGCTATAAAGGATTCGACCTCGTCGACGGTCGCTCGATCACACCGTCCCGCTGAGTGGTCAGCAACCGTTGCGGCCCGGCGATCGTTGCTAACCTTCCCAAGTGGGGACCAGTGCATTACCGAACCTGCCGCCGACGAGTTGGGCCGTATTGGGCATGCTCGCCTTCGGTGAGGAGGTATCCGGCTACGACATCAAGAAGTGGGCGGACTGGAGTGTCGGCTACTTCTACTGGAGTCCGTCATTCAGCCAGATCTATTCGGAGCTCAAGCGGCTGGAGTCGCATGGTTACGCGACATCACGGGTTCAGCATGACGGCGGGCCGCGTGGTCGGCGTACCTACAAGATCACCGAATCTGGCCGGGACGCGGTCAGCAAGTGGGCGATCGAAGCTCCGATCGACCCGCCGATGCTCAAACACGGTGTGCTATTGCGGGTTTGGCTCGGCCATCTGAACGAGCCGGACCGGCTCAAGGAAATTCTGCAAGAACACATCGCTCACGTCGACACGATGCGCCAGCGGGTGGCGATTGACGCGGAAGCTGCGGCCGAAGAGCCGGCCTGGGCCTACCCGCGGATCGCCATGCAGTGGTCTGAACGTTATTTCGCGGCCGAGCGGGAGCTCGCGCTGCAGCTGATGAAGGACATCGACGAGGCCGACGCGGCATTCAGGAAGGGCCGGGAGGAATCGGACGGCGCCTTCCCCACGCCGCGTCCGGGACACTGGCGTGAGGTCGAAAAGCGTGTACAGACAGAGGATCCCGACCGGGCTTAACTGCGGGCGGGTGCCAGACGCTTGAGCGCCAGCCCTCCCTCGAATGGCCGGTAGCCGAACGCCGCGGGGGCCCGGTACCCGGTGTCTCCCAGCGGAGTGTGCACCTCGTCGACTGTGGGTCCGATCTTCTCGGCGACCGATGCCAACGCGTCAAGGTCGAACCGATACAGGCGACCGGCGTTGCCGCCCAGAACCTTTCGGCACGCATGTTCGGGCCTGTCATGCAGCGCCCAACGAATGGCCAGCTTGGAATGCGGCGTGAAGCCTTCTTCGTGCGGATAGTCGCTGCCCCACATGATGTGCTCGGGCCCCATGAAATCGATCATGCCTGAATCGAACGGAGCCAATTCGCTGGCCAGATAACAATTCCGCTGTGCGTATTCACTTGGCGTCAGGGTCAGCTCATCGACCGAGGATCCGCCGAACATTCCATAGGTGCGGTTGCCGGCCTCGGACTTCATCGTGGGCACCATGGCGTCGAGGATGCCGAGCTGCCCAGGCACCCAAAGTGTGCCCTGCTCCGTCGGCACGAATCGCAGCGTCGGGTGCCGCTCGAACACGCCGGCCAGGATCAAGTGTCCGAGCGTGCGGTTGGCCCACAGCGCCATCTCGGTGATCAACACCGCGTTGGATGCCGGCTGGTCCATCGGCATCTCGGGACTGCCTGCACCTGCGTGTTGGACCACCGTGAGGTCCAGTTCCTCGCAGAGCGCCCAGACCGGCTCGTAGCGGGTGTGAAAGAGCGGAGCGACGTTCGGGTCGCCCGGCGAGACCGGGGGAACGAGCACTCCCCCGAAGCAATCCTGCTCGGCACCCCAACGAATCTCATCGAGCGCCAGATCGATGTCGTTGGGGAAGATCTGAATCAGCCCGCGGCGACGGGTGGGGGCCAGCGAGCAGAAGTCGATCTGCCAGCGGTTGTGCGCTTGAACGCCTGCCCAACGCTTCTCGAACTCGTCACGGGTACGGGGCAGGCTGATGGTGATGTTCGGGGTGGTCGGGAAGAACGGCGGAACAGTGTTGGGCAGCAATACCTCTGCGGCCACCCCGTCGGCGTCCATATCGGTGATCCGCAGGTCGCTGTCCCAATTACGGCTGGCGGTCGCGATGATCAGGTCATCGAACGGGCTGACGTAGGTCTTGGCCCACGCGTCGAAGTCGTCGTGCAACCTTTTGGGCAGATACCGCTTGTAGTCGCCGATGTCAGCCCCGGCATGGGTGTCCGTCGAGATGACGACGTATCGATCGATCGTGTCCCAGCTAGCCATCGTGTCCTCCGTCGGTGTGTATCAAGATCTAGCGTCCTCGGTCGACCCGAGCGGCGGCAAGCCCTCATTCCGATGAGCGGGACACCAGCACGCAAACGTCGGCCCAAGCCTGCTCTCGCGCCCGCGTACAGATGCCCAGGCTCGCCATAGTGATGAAGCCGTGGATCGCGCCCGCGTAGTCGCGGTGAATCGTCGGAACTCCGGCGGCGACAAGTGCTTTCGCGTAATCGCCGCCCTCCGAGCACAGCGGGTCACACCCGGCGGTGATCACCACCGCGGGCGGCAGGCCGGTCAGCCGGGCCCGCAGCGGCGAAGCATAGGGATGACCGCGGTCCGCGAGTGCCGGAACGTACTGATCCCAGTACCAG
>DASXJI010000645.1:0-4637 GCA_036497495.1 Mycobacterium sp. | reverse complement strand
TCCAGCCTCAGCGCCCGGAAGCCCCGCGGGCCGAGCACCGCCACAACCGTCCGCCGCCAGGGGTAATACGCCCACCGGCAGGGTTCGGCGGCAAGATCAGGGCCGGGTGGTGGCAGCAGGCCCTGCAACTCGGCGAGCTGGATATCGCGGTGGTCAACGAACTCGATGACCGGATCGGCGCGCAACTGGTCCAACGTGGCCTTGTCAGCGGCGTCCTCGGAGTCGAGTACTAATGCCTTGCTTGCTGCGATGGTCACTCCTCATGCTCGCGCGCCGGCCGATACCCGAGAGGATAAGTGCTGAAATCCGGGCGTTACATCGGCGTCTTCTTTTGTAGCCCGCAGTAGGTATTATTCAGTCTCTGAAGCAATTTGCCGCCGCACCGATTGCAGTGTTGCGCGGTCCCCAATAGCATTCCGCGTGGGCCGTCCGGAATTGCGGACATAGCGTCCAGATCGGAGGCCACGTGCCGGGCAATCTGCTGCTCGTCTCCTCCATCGCGAATCAACTCCTCGTAGCGACCGCGGCGACCGCTGCTCGAGCCAGTGAACAGGTCCTGGCCCAGCTCGTCGAACACTTCGACCTGCACTACAGCTTTCTGCGCTACAGCGACCACGACATCCGCGCGTCGGTGCTGGCCGCGGAATGGCCGCCGCGCACCGATGTCGCCGATCCGGATCCGTTCGCTGTCATCCCGTTCACCAGTGACCACCCCGCCCTGGCACTCTGCGACAACGGCAAAGAACTGGTGAAGGTTCACCGCCCGTACGACGACGGCGTATCTCGATGCCCGTTGATCAGGGCCTGCCGCACTGGAGCCCCGATGGTGGCCGCCGCCCCGCTGATCTCCGGCACGACGACACGCGGCGTGCTTGGCTTCGTCAAGTGCCGCGGACGAAAGTGGAAGCCCGAGGCGCTCCATACCCTCACCACGATCGCCTCGCTGTTCGCCCAGTTCCGGGCCCGCATCTCGGCCGAAGAGCGGCTTCGGCATCTCGCCGAGCATGACGATCTGACCGGTTTGAGCACCCGTCGAGTGCTGCTGGCCCACCTGTCCGATCGGCTCGCCGTCCGGCAGCCCGGGCCGGTCGCCGTCCTCTACATCGACCTCGACCGTCTCAAAGCGATCAACGACTCGCGCGGCCACGCCGCCGGCGACTGGTACATCCGGACTTTCGCCGCTCGCCTCAGTGCCTGCGCCGGAAGCCAGAGCATGGTGGCCCGAATCGGTGGCGACGAGTTCGTCGTCATTCCGGATCAGCCGATGACCGCGCATGCCGCGGAGATCTTCGCCGACCGGATCCGCAAGGCATTGCACGATCGCTTGACCATTGACGGCCAGACCATCAACCGGACCGTAAGCATCGGCGTCGCGGCCGGCACGCCGGGTCGCGACCAGGGCACCGATCTGCTCCGCCGCGCCGACGAAGCGGTGCTGGCAGCCAAACGCGCGGGCGGCAATCACGTCACGGCGGCAAGCGACAACTCGTTGAAACAGCGTTTCCGCAGCGACATCGAAGGTCACCTGAAGGGTGACATCGTCAACGACGCGCTGCTGCTGGATTACCTGCCCGAGGTCGATCTGTGGACGGGCGCCATCGTGGCAGCCGAAGCGCTGGTGCGTTGGCGGCACCCGGATCGCGGTGTGCTGTTTCCGGATTCGTTCATCGGGGTGGCCGAGTCGATGAATCTCGTGAGCGATTTGGATCGGTGGGTGCTTCGCACCGCGTGCGCGGACTTCAGCGGCTGGCGTTCGCGCGGCGTGGGACGAGACGCGTCGTTGCGGGTCAACATGTCTCCTCTGCAACTGAGCACGCCCGGTTTCGTCCGGATGGTTGGCGAAACCATCGCGGAGTTCGGCATGGACGACGGTTCGTTGTGCCTCGAGATCACCGAACGCGCGGTGGTCCACGACATCGACAACACCGCGCGCACGCTGGCGGAGCTGAAAGACGTTGGCGCGCAAACCTCCATCGACGACTTCGGTACCGGTTACGCGGTCTTGTCGCATCTGAAGACGCTTCCGGTCGACACGCTCAAGATCGACCCACGCTTCGTGCGCGATCTGGGCGACAGCGCCAACGATCTGGCGATCGTCCGGGCGATCATCGGACTTGCCGACGCGTTCAACCTGCAGTTGGTCGCCGAGGGTGTCGAAACCCCGACCGCCGCGCTGGCGTTGATGCAGCACGGCTGTCGCCGCGCGCAGGGGTACTTGCTCTCACGACCCATTGCGGCCGACGCGATGGAGAGCCTGTTGTCTTCGCGCTGGATGCCGATGCCGTTCCTCGGCAACAGCGAGGCACTGGAGAAGGCAGTCATCTAACGCCCAAGCTGGTGCGCAGGACGGTCGGCGGCAGTGGCGATGATCTGAGTCGTGCGCACGACGTCTTGTCCACACTTCACCTGTCCCGAGCGATGCCCGGCGCGAGTCCCCGCTTCAGCTTCGGCCGACGCCTAACTAGCTTCTTGACGGGTCGGCCCACTTCCGGCAAAACATACCGGAAGTCCGGAATATCGGTATAATCATTCCATCTCGACCGATATCTACCCTGGCTGATACCGAATCTCACCTGACAGACGCCGAATTTAGGCGATCAGAGCTGTGCTTCATGCCCGCGGGAGGCTACGTGCCGCGCAATTTGGTCGCCGCTGTCGCGGAAAGATTGATGGACGCGACGGCATCCAGCGCCGCCCAAGCGAGCGAGCAGGTGCTGGCTCAGCTCGTCGAGCACTTCAGTGCGGACGCCAGCTTCCTGCGCTACGACGACCAGGGCCGCCGGGCCTTCGTGTTAGCCGCCGAGTGGCCACCGCGATCCGATGTTGCAGGCCCTGACCCGCTCGCAGTACTGGGGCTCGCGCCCAAGCAAATGAAGGGCGCCTACCAACACTGGATCACCGAAACCCGCCATCCTGCGCCATCCTCGTTGGTCGTGCTGCCACTGGTCTCGGGAGAACTGACCACCGGAGCGATCGGTCTCGTCAAATTCGGTCGTAAGAAGTGGAGACCGCAAGCGATCAACGCGCTTGAAACCGTAGCCTCACTGTTTGCGCAGTTCCAAGCTCGCATTGCCTCCGAAGAGCGGCTCCAATACCTGGTCGACCATGACGATTTGACCGCTCTGCATAACCGCCGCGCTCTTATCGCATACCTCTCCGGAAGACTCGAAGCAGGGCGGCCCGGACCCGTGTCAGTCTTGTATCTCGACCTCGACCGGCTGAAGTCGATCAACGATTGCTGGGGTCATGCCGCCGGCGACCGGTTCATCCAGATCTTTGCCGAGCGGCTGAGGATGACGGCGGGGAAGAGCATGACTGCCCGAATCGGTGGAGACGAGTTCGTCGTCGTTCCGGATCGGGCCATGTCGCTCAAAACTGCAGAAGCATTTGCTCAGACGCTCAGGACGAAGCTGTGTCCTCCCATCGCGATTGGCGACGATTCGATCATCCCCGCTGTCAGCATTGGGGTGGCGGCGGGCATCCCCGGACGTGGTGACGCTGCCAATTTGCTCGACCGCGCCGACGAAGCCGTGCTGGCCGCCAAACACGCGGGCGGCGACCAGGTCGCGGCCACCACCGGCCAGATGTTGCTCAAGCATGAGCTGCGCAAAGATATCGAACTGCGGCTGCGGGATGACATCGACAGTGAAGCACTTCTGCTCCGCTATCTGCCCGAAGTCGACTTGTGGAACGGCGCGATTCTGGCCGCTGAGGCGCTGGTCCGTTGGCAACACCCTGACCGAGGATTGCTGCTGCCGGGTGCATTCGTCGGCGTCGTGGAATCGAGCAACCTGGCGGTAGAACTGGGTCGATGGGTTATGCGCAGCGCCTGTGCCGATCTCAGGCGATGGCGATCGCGCGGCGTGGGACCAAATGTTATGTTGCGCATCAATGTCTCGCCTCTTCAGCTGGCCGGCCGAGGTTTCGTCCAATCTGTCGCAGAGACCCTCGAGGAATTCGGCATTGACGCTGGTTCGCTGTGCGTCGAGATCACCGAGCGCGCAGTAGTTCACGACATTGAGAGCACTGGGCGAACCTTGGCGGAGTTGAAAGAGGTCGGGGTCCAGATCGCCATCGGCGACTTCGGTACCGGTTACGCCGTCCTGTCGCACTTGAAGTCCCTCCCCGTCGATGCGCTCAAGATCGACGCCGGATTTGTACGTGACCTCGGGTCCGATGCCAACGATCTGGCGATTATCCGCGCGATCATCGGGCTGGCTGAAGCATTCAACCTTCAACTGATTGCAGAGGGCGTCGAAACCGCTTCCGCAGCAAAGACTTTGACGCAGCATGGATGCCGCCGGGCGCAGGGGTTCTTATTCTCCCGGCCGATCCCAAGCCGCGCGATGGAGACGCTGCTGTCCACGGGGTCAATGTCCATGCCGTTCGCCGCGAACAGGGATGCATTGGCGGAGGCGGTTACCTAGCGCCGTGAACTCGGTGACCGCAATTCGCACTCCGGCACGGCAGCGGGGGCCTTCTCGCGTCCGCCGTCATCGGTGCCGTTGACGTCGCAGGTGTCGTGGTAGCGTCTCCCTCCTGCCACGGTCGGACGATGGGCGAGTACCGGGCAAAGTCGCGACTCAGCTCGATGGCGCGCACAGCAAAGGACTCGGGGTCACTGTCGCGGCCCGGCC
>DASXJI010000644.1:0-4672 GCA_036497495.1 Mycobacterium sp. | reverse complement strand
GGCATACCGCGGTCTCGGGCGAGGAAGGACAGACGGTGTAGGAGTTCGGCGTTCAGGGTGTCCGAGTCGAGTTCTTCGATTGAGAACTCACGAGGAGGCTGTGTTTCCCCGCCGCTGCCGGCCTGGCCCTCGCGAGGACCGTCGGGGGCGTACTCGCCGAGTGCCGAGTAGGTTTTAGCCGTCTCGCCATTTACGAAGAACAAGAGCAAGTCGCTGCCAGTAACAGCCTCCGCAGTATCAGTGTCGATCAATGGGCGCGACACCGCATGGTTGCGTCCCAGCGCCGGTGTAAATGACGACTGACTTCGGTTCCTGGTTGGTGATGTTAGGCGACGGCTCCGACGGTCCCTGGATCAGCGCCGGCATCGGTGTCGATCTTGGGTCGGAGTTGGGTTGGCGGGTCGAGCAGTTGGTGGGGTAGGTCGGCCAGCACGCGGGTGGCGGCCGGTGTCATGGTCATGCCGCGCCAGCCTCTGCTCGCGCGGTCGAGGACGGCCCAGACGAGGTTGAGGCAGGAGCTTTCGCCGGGCAGTCGGCCGATGACTTTGACGCGGCGACGGGTCTCGCCGAAGGTGCGTTCGATGAAGTGGGAGTGCCGGATGCGCTTGTGGTGCTCGGTCGGGAAGCGCAGGTAGCTGGTCAGCTGGGTCCGGTCGGTGAGCAGGCACTCCACCGCGGCCGGGTAGGCCCGCTGGTACTGCTCGGCGAAGGCGTCGATACGTCGTTGCACGGCGGCGACCAGCTCCGGTCCGGGCTGCAGGCCGGCCGCGCTCAGTTCGTCGGTGTCGAAGATGGCCCAGTAGGCGTCGCGCATCTCGGTCTGGACCTCGGCCGGCAGCTTGGCCAGGTAGTTGCGGCATCGGTGGATCAGGCAACGCTGCCGCAGGCTGCGGGGCAGCGAGGATTCGGCGGCGTTGATCAGCTCGGCCGCGCCGTCGCTGATCACGAGCAGCGGCGGACGCAGCCCCCGGCTGGTGAGTTCGTCGAGGAAGTCGGCCCAGGCGTCGGTGGACTCGCTGCCCCCGGCGGCCAGGGCGACGAACACCGGGGCGCGGGCGGTGGTGATGCCCCACGCCGCGAGCACCGGTTCGGCGCGGGCGCCGGGGTGCATCTTGAACATGCTGGCGTCCAGGAACAGGTAGTCCAGCTCGAGGTCGTCCAGAGACCGGGTCGACCAACGCTCGAACTCGTCTCCGATGGCCTGGCAGATCCGCGAGACGGTCGACTTCGACAGGGCCGCTTCGGCGCCGAGCGCGTCGGCCAGGGTGTTCTCCACGTCGCGGACCGGCAAGCCGCGCACGCACCCGGCGATCACCAACGCTTCCAACGCGTTGCTCTTGGTCACCGTCTTACCGAACAGCTGCGAGGCGAACGCCTCGGTCGTGCCGCGCAGCTTCGGCCGCTCGATCGTGACCGGCCCGGCCGTGGTCTTGATCGTCGCGTCCTGGTAGCCGTTACGTGAACCCGCCCGCGCGGCCGGCGCGTCGGTGTGGCGCTGGTAGCGGGCCCGGCCCAGGAACACCTCGACCTCGGCCTCCACCGCGGTCTGGATGATCAACCTGGCGCCCAGGCGGGCAACGTCCTCGATGATCTCGGCCAGCTCACGCTGACCATCGAACAGGGCATCGATCTCGCCCCGGATACGGTCGGTGGGAGATACTCGTGCAGACACGGGCGTAGTCCTTCCTTCGCTGAGTTGGTAGCTCTTGAAGCAACCTACGTCCGTTGTCATTTACACCAGGGCCGGGACGCGACCAACCACTGCGGTCAATCCTGCAGCCGACCCACGAGATTCCGATCTACCTGGGCTGCGGTGGCGAGTCGATGCTGCGGCTGTGCGGCGAATTGTGCGACGGTGTTCTGCCGCTGCGATTCACCCCAGCCGACATGCCGCGGTACCGCAAGCATCTCGAGGAGGGATTTCGGCGAGCTGGAAACGGCAAATCCTGGGGCGACTTCTCGTTCGAGGCGCTCGCCCCCGTGATCGTCACCGACGAAGTCCGTGGGGCCCTGCAGTCCATGAAGCCCGGCATCGCCCTCTACGTGGGCGGGATGGGACACCCAACAGCCAACTTCCACAAGCAGGCGATGGATCGACACGGCTACGCCGACGTCGCCGCCCGCATCGAGGAACTGTTCCGGTCGGGACGGACGGCGGAGGCTGCAGCAGCCGTGCCCGACGAGTTCGTGGACGAGCAGGCACTTGTCGGGCCGCCGTCGCGAATCGCCCTACGCCAGTATCTTGACATCTCCCGCGCGGGTCGACGGGCACCCCGCCCGGCGCGGCTACGCCACAGAACAGCCGGGTCTCGGACAAGGAGTCTCCGGCGTCGTAGTCCTCCCGAACCAGTCCATCACCGTCGGGGTCAGTGCAGCCACGCGTCAGCAAGTGGACAGCGTGCTTTCGTCGATCCGCGTTGCCAGCCACGACGCACTTGGATGCGCAGCCACCCTTCACGCGGCGAGCACAAGCCCCCCTGGTCCCTCCAATCTTCTGGTGCCCGCCGAGCCGATGTTCACCGTGCGATGTGTCTACTCGACCGCCAGCAGCATTCAAGGTCTGCTGATCGGCAGCTTTGACCTGGGACCGTCCGCGACCCATCGACTCGTTGCAGCCCTGAACGACCTGAACCCAGATCCCTGTAACTGCGTGCACGGCGGAACACCCGCACCAGGACATGCAGAGGTGCTCTATTTCCATTACCGCGATCAGTCGACCCTGCGCATCACCGGAACGCTCGGGGCTGGGCTGGACAGCTACTCGAACAGCAAGCGCGAAGTAGCCAACTACGACGGGACAATCGGCCAGATGCTGATAACGCTGAGCAACCGACGCTGAGACTCGCCCCGTCTGCGGGTAGTTCACAAGATCAACGATCACGCACTCATCTCGGCCGATCCGCGCGCTGACGGCGGCAGATCTGGTAGAGCCGCTGACTCGAAAATCAACCGGTGCCGAGAGCGGTGTGTCGAGTTGGACGCGGTATCCCAGCTGTTGTAGCTGGGAGACGAGGTGTCGCGTGTGACGTTGCCGGTCGAGTCGATCGGTGAAGAAGCTGCTGCCGAGGTCCTGGTAGTCCAAGTCGTTTGTGATCATCTGCCAGGCGGCGGTGATCATGGTGTGGCTGACGGCGACGAGGGCACGTTTCTTGCCTCGACGAAAGGCTAGACGGCGGTAGCGGGCCTGCAGGTAGGTGCCCTTGGACCGGCTGGCGGCCACGGCTGCCTCACCGAGCGCGGCCCGCAACCACGTGTCACCCTTGCGTGCTCGCCCGGAGAAGTGCTTGCCGGCCGACTCGTTGTTCCCGGGGCACAGCCCGGCCCACGAGGCCAGGTGCGCTGCGCTGGGGAAGCGCGACATGTCCACGCCGATCTCGGCAACGATGGTCTGCGCGACGCGCACGTTCACGCCAGGGATCGTGTCCAGGCGGTCCACGATCGGCTGCAACGGCGCGATCTCGATCTCGATCCGGGCGGTGACGTCGTCCACGCTGGCGTCCAGGGCGTCGATGCGGGCCAGCATGGTCGCGGTCAAGAACGCATGGTGCTCGTCGAAACGACCGGTCAGTGCCTCGACCAGCGCGGGGATCTTGCCGCGCATCCGCGCTCGGGCCAGTTCGGCCAACACCTGCGGGTCGCGTTCACCGTCGATGAGCGCGTGCAGCATCAGCCGGCCCGAGACGCCGAAGATGTCGGCGACGA
This sequence comes from Mycobacterium sp., assembly GCA_036497495.1. GTDB lineage: Bacteria > Actinomycetota > Actinomycetes > Mycobacteriales > Mycobacteriaceae > Mycobacterium. Next base: position 970 of record DASXJI010000644.1, on the reverse strand, counting down.
AGGCCGACATCTTGATCCCGGCATCGTCAAGAACCTTGTCCAGACGCTGCTTCTCCCGGGTCCGTTCGCCGACCAGCGAGGCGCGGTAGCGGGTCAGATCCCGCAGCCGTGCGGATCTCGGGTGGGGGCACGAAGCTCGGGCGCACCAATCCGTGCTCGACCAGCCGTGCGATCCACGCCGAGTCGCTCACGTCGGTCTTGCGGCCGGGCACGTTGTGCATGTGCGCGGCATTGAACAACTGCACCGTCATGGCGTCTTCGAGCAGGTAGTAGACCGGCTTCCAATACACCCCGGTCGCCTCCATGCCCACCACCGTGACGGCGTGCTCGGTCAGCCATGCGCGCAGCCGCAACAACGACGACGTGGTCGTGGAGAAGGTCTTGATCTCCTGCCGACGTCCGCCCCGCGGACCAGGAACCCGCACGCACGCCTTCAGCTCCGCCTTGCCGACATCCAGACCAGCGCACCGCTCATGCAGCACATCCATCGCCACCACCGCCCCTTTCGACGTCGCTATCGACGACGGTCGACCCGGGCGGCTGCACCGGCGAACAAGACGTTGACTCACGTGCTCGAAGCAACAATCACGGGTGCCTGAAATACAGCCGCGGCGTCCAGCTACGCGTCGAGCTCAAAGCATCAATGTGCCACGACGTCACCGAGCCGCCGCCACCACAAATTTTCATCCAGCCCGGGCGGCCGCGCCAGCGGTCATGATCAGCTGCGCGGCAAATCCGGTACTAGTTGGCGTGGCGTGGTGCTGACTATTCGCCGTCGCCTGTCGCCCGGCGGCCACGGAAGCCCGGTCGCGGCCCGGCGGCCCACTGCGTCTCAGGTATGAGGTCAGCGAGGTAGACGAAGTCCAGTCGCTGCCCCGGCACTCGGTATCTCGGGTCGGTGTGCCGGGCGATGAGGTCCGCTTCGGGGTCGGTGTGGTCGATAACGTCATCGAACCGGACCTGGTCGGGA
>DASXJI010000643.1:0-7124 GCA_036497495.1 Mycobacterium sp. | reverse complement strand
GTCTTTGGCGTAGAGCACGATGCGTTGGGCCGGTGAGGCCAGTCGTTTGGTGTGGTAGAGCGCCAGTGTTGTGCCTTTGTCGAAGATGGCCAGGTAGTGGTGGGCGTGGCCGGCCAGCCGGATCACGTCGGACATCGGCAGTAGGGTGCCGCCGGCGGTGAGGCCTTTGCCGGCGCTGGCTTCGAGGTCGCGCAGGGTGGTGGTGACGATGATGCTGGCGGGCAGCCCGTTGTGTTGACCCAGCTCGCCGGATGCCAGGAGAGCCCGCAAGCCGGCATTGAGCGCATCGTGGTGGCGTTGTCCGGCGCTGCGGGCGTCGCCCTGGATGGCGGCCTGCGACGGGGTGCCGCTGATGCACGGCTCGACATCTTCCGGGTTGCACATGCCCGGAGCGGCCAACTTGGCCAACACGGCGTCAAACGTGGCCCGCGCCTCCGGGGTCAAATATCCGTTGATGGCGCTCATTCCATCGGAACCTTGCTTGCCGATCACGATTCCGCGCCGACGAGCCCGGTCGTCATCACTGAAGTCGCCGTCAGGGTTGAGGCAGTCGGTGAGGGTGTCGGCCAGTCGGGCGAGTTCATCGGGGCGGTGCTCACCGGCCAGGCGGGCCAACTGGGCCTCGGCCTTCACCTGGGTCTCGAGGTCGACGAAGTCGGGCAGTCGATGGATGAAGCCCCGGATCACCGCGACATGGCCGGCGCCGATGGCCCCGTTGCGTTGGGCCGCGGCGGTGGCCGGTAACACCGGCTCTAACGGTTCGCCGTTCAGCGCCCGGCGTTCGCCCAAATCGGCGGCGTCGTGGATGCGCCGCGATGCCTCGGCGCGGGTGATGCGTAACCGGTTGGCCAACGCCGGAGCCAGTGTGCCGCCCAACTCGCTGGCATCGGCCTGGGCGCTGATCTGGTTGATCAACGGGTGCTCGACGGCGGGCAGCAAGCGGCGAAACTTTTCACACCGCTGCAGCAGCGCCAGGCGCTCAGGGGTGGTCAACGCGTCGCAGCGCAGGTCCAGGGCGCGCTTGAAGCCGGCCTCGAGCGCGTCGAACACCTCGACGACCTCTTCCCGACTACTAGAACGCATGTTCGAATGGTAGCCAACCCAGTCGCCGGAAGCAGCCCTACCAACCCCCATCTGTGGATAAAGGTCCAACTGTGGATCCATAGGATGCTGGGATGCCGACCCGGATGACGGCAGTCGACGCACAGTTCTACTGGATGTCGGCCAAGGTCCCCAGCGACGAGTTCATGCTCTACGCATTCGAGGGTGAGCCAACGGATTTCGAGCGCGCCGTCGACGAGGTACGCAACAGGGCCCAAAATTGTCGCGCATTGACGTTGCGTGTCGAGGACGGATCACCGCTGACCTACCCGCGCTGGGTGTCGACGGTCATCGAGCCTCACCACGTGCTGCGCCACCACCTCGACGATGACAGCTGGGGCGGCTGCTTGGAGGCGGTGGCCAGGCTGGCCGATGACCAGTTGGACATTCGCCGGGCTTCGTGGTGCATGCACCTCTTCGCGCCGGTGCACGGCGTTCCGGGCAGCACGGGACCGGCCACCGTCGCGGTCATGCAGTTCGCGCACGCTCTGTGCGACGGTCCTCGCGCCTTGGCGATGGCTGCCTGGCTGTTCGGCCGAACGACTCCGGTACCTGAAATCCCACCGTCGTCGGGCTTCCTGCCGTGGCGCGGCCTCGTTGCGGCGCGAGCCCATCGCAACCAGGTGCGCGACACCCGCGCCGGGTTGCTGCCGCCGGCGATCGGAGCGCAGCCGGCGCTGTCGACCAATGACCGCCCGACGGGCGCACGTTCTGTGCGCACGCTGCTGCGGCAACGCTCGCAGCTGAAAGGCCCCACCGCCACCGTCGCGGCACTCGCCGCGGTGTCCGGTGCGCTCTCCGGCCACCTGCGCGACGCGGCCCCGACGCTGGTGGCCGAGGTGACGGTGGCCAAACCCGGTGTGCCGCATGCTCATAATCACTTCGCCAACGTCACGGTCGGGCTGCATCCGGAGCTGAATCAGCCGGTTCGGCAGCAAAGGATCGCCGCGGACCTGGCCAATGCCCGCCGCCGCTCAGAGCACCCAGCGGTGCTGGCAGCGGACCGGGCGTTCGCGGCGGTGCCGGCTCCGCTACTGCGCTGGGGTGTCAGCCTCTTTGATCCCGAGGTACGGCCATCGCAGGTGTCCGGCAACACCGTGGTGTCAAGCATTTACCGCATACCCACCGACCTGCGCCTCGGCGACGCACCGGTGGTGCTGACCGCCGTCTATCCAGGGCTATCACCCGCGATGGGTCTCACCCACGGCGTGTGGGGCGTCGGCGACATGGTGACGGTCAGCGTGCACGCCGCCGAGTCCGCCGTCGGCGACATCGACGACTATGTCGCCCGATTGGGCGCCGAGCTGTAGCGAAAACGCTCAAGCGTCATCGGTTTCGCGGGTCCGACCGGTGGCCAGGATCAGCTCCTCATGCAGCTCGAACCACACGGTGTGATACGAGTCGATCAACGGTCGCGCCAGCCACGTCGTCTCGCCGGCGTGGATATTGTCCAGTGCGGTCTGCAATTTCACCGAGTAGCGGCTCAATCGCGGTAGCTGAGTGGCTACGGCGGCGATGGTCGGGGTCACCCGTCGATGCACATCGTCGAGACGGGCCAGCACCGCCGCGTCGTAGCCTGCGTCCTCGTGCGTGTTGGGCTGGCCGTCCTTTAGCTGCCAGTCGGTGACCAGTGCTTTGAATTCGGGGTTGACGGAACAAAATTCGTCGTAAGCCGCCGCAACGGCAGCCGTGTCGAGATGCGACCGTTCGTCGGCCAGCAATCCGTCAAGTCGCTCGCGACCCGCGGGGCTGAGCCGCAGCGTCGGACCGTCGAGCAGCAGACCCGAGCCAACGAGCCGGTCGATGACGTCAAAGAGATCGTCCCCAAGCGCCGCGGTCAGATCGTCACGGCTGACGCGGCCTTTCAACCGGACCGCGTGCAACACGCTCAACTCGCTCATCTGCGCCGCTCCCTCTCTGCGTCTCGCTGGCGCGGCTCACGACACTCCGCTGAGCCGTATCGCGGCCAGCATGGCCAGCAGCGGGCTGGCCGACACCACGTCGCTGTGCCCGCTGGCCATAGCGCTGCGTACCTCGGCCTCGGTATGGCGAACCAGTCGTGGATAGTCGCCGCGGGCGTGTGCTCGCAACGGGCTGACTCGCCTTGCTATGTCAGCCAATTCGCGTAGCTCGGGAGTGTTGTCCTCCGACCACGCGGACAGCTGCAGGCTGCCCTCGCGCACTTCGCCCTGATTGCCGTCAACGGTGACCACCTTGCCGGCCAGTGACCCCGCGACGCCGCTGCCACAGCCGACGACAGCTGCCCGCCCCAGTTCGCGGCTGACCACGGCGGCGTGGCTGGTGGCACCGCCGGTTTCGGTGACGATGCCACGGGCGACCAGCATGCCGTGAATGTCGTCGGGACTGGTGTGGTTGCGCACCAGGATCACGTCCTCGCCGCGATCGGCGGCCTCGATGGCCGCGTCCACCTCGGTGTAGGCCCGCCCTGACGCGACGCCTGGCCCGGCCGGCAGACCGGTAGCCAAAAGCTTTGCAGCCAAGCGGGTTTCCGGCTGCAGCGACGGCTGCAGTAGTACCTCGACATGCGCTGGCAATATCCGTCGCAGCGTCTCGGCCTCGTCGATGAGGCCGTCGTCCAACAACTGCAGCGCCAGGCGGACCGCGGCCTGCGCCGACCGCTTGGCCGCGCGCGTCTGCAGCAGCCACAACGCCCCGTCCTGAATGGTGAACTCCACCTCTTGCACGTCGGCCGCTAGTCGTTCCAACGATCTTGCAGCGTCGATCAATTCGTCGTAAATGCCCGGCAGCTGGCTGCGCAGTGCGGCGATCGGCTCGACGTCGACGGTGCCCGACACCACATCGTCGCCCTGGCCGCCCGGCAGCCACTCGCCGAACTCTGCGTTGGCGCCGGTCATCGGGTTACGGGAGAACACCACGCCCGCACCGGAATTGGCGTTGATGTTGCCGAAGACCATGGCCTGCACCACTACCGCGGTGCCGTCGCTATCGGCGAGCCCGTGGTGGGCGCGGTAGGCGACGGCGCGCGGGGAATCCCACGACGCGAACACCGACTCGATTGCGGCCCGCAACTGTTGGTAAGGGTCGTCGGGCGCCGGTCCGGTGACGATGCGCTGGTACGGCTCGGTGAATCGCCGCCGCGTGTCGCGGGCGAACTCGAGTGAACCCTCGGCGGCTAAGGCCTTTTCGACGTCGTCGCTGAACCCGACGTCCAGCAGGGTGTCCATCATCCCAGGCATCGACACCGCCGCGCCCGAGCGCACGCTGACCAGCAGCGGGTGCGGCCCTCGTCCGAAAGTGCGCGAGGTTGCCGCTTCCAGTGTGCGCATTCCGGCCAGCACGTCGTCCCACATCGCGTTGATCGCCGCCGTTGGTTCGGCGCGGTAACGCGCGCCTACCTCGGCGGTGATGCAGAACGCGGGTGGCACGGGTAGGCCGTTGCGCCGCATCATGTCGATGCCGTGCCCCTTATGGCCCAGAACCTCCGGCGGAGACGACGCGTCGCCATCCAGCAGTATCACGGGTCGTGTGGACATCCGGATGTTCAGGCTCGACCGCGCAGTAAGCCGAAGCCGAAGTCGGTACCGCCGGACGTGCACAGCACCACGACGTCGGCGTCTGACGCGGCGGCTTCGTTGCCCCGGACCGTACCCAGCGATGCCCACTTGGGATCGTCGGGATTGCGCACGCTGAACGTGACATCGTGGCCGCGGTCCTGCCCCGCGGGGCCCAATGAGCGCCCGACGTTGCCGGCGCCAATGATCGCGATCTTGATTGTCGCTCCTTTGCGGTGTGTGCGGCTGGCAGGATACCTCCATTTATCCCGTGCCTACCTGATGATCTAGGTTGACGTCTATGAATGATGCCTATGACGTCGGGTTGCTGATCCTGCGGCTAGTGCTGGGTTTGACGCTGGCAGCGCACGGTTTCAACAAATTCTTCGGTGGTGGCCGGATACCTGGCACCGCGGCCTGGTTCGAAAGCATCGGCATGAAGTACGGCACGTTTCAGGCCGTCGTCGCCGCAACGACCGAGATCAGCGCGGGCCTGGGCTTGGCTGCCGGCCTGCTGACGCCCATCCCCGCCGCCGGTTTCGTCGCGCTGATGCTGGTCGCGGCGTGGACCGTGCATCGCCACAACGGATTCTTCATCGTCAAGGAGGGCTGGGAGTACAACCTGGTTCTGGCGACCGCGGCGGTGGTCGTCGCGACCCTGGGCCCGGGGCGGTACAGCCTGGATTATCAAATCTTTGGCCCTTACCTCTTCCACCCCGGCTGGCACGGACTGTTCGGTTCGCTGCTGCTGGGCATTGGAGGGGCGCTCGGCCAGCTGGCGCTCTTCTACCGCCCGCCAGTCAAGCAGGCTAGTTAGCCAAAAGCTCAGTGGCCGCTGTCGTTTCGCGGGCCAGCACTTCTTCTGCGGCGCGCTCCCCAGAGCGAATGGCGCCGTCGACCCATCCGCACATGACGGCCGAGCTTTCCGTCCCGGCCCAATGGATGCGGCCGCACGGCTCACGCACGGTGTAGCCGAACTCGGTTAGCACACCGGTAGGCGCGTGGCTGATCATCCCGCCACCGGAATAGCGTTCGAGACCCCAGTCCTGCTCGTGGTACCCGACCGGTGCGCGGGCCTTTTCGCCGAACCGGTCGACCAGCTCACCCACCACCGCTGCCTGTCGGTCGGCTGGGGTGAGCCGGCCGAGCCGACGCGCGGCTGGGCCTTCCGTGATCACACACATGACACCCGGCGTGCCGCTGTCGGTGCAGGCATCGATGGTCAGGGTGGCCGGCGAACCCGGCGCGGCGGTCTGGCCGGTCAGCCCGTCGGCGCGCCAGAATGGCTCGTCGTAGACGACCGCGATCTTGAGGATTGCACCGCTGGGCATCCGCTGGTGCAGGAACAACCGATCGAGTGGCAGCGTCGGCTGGTAGTGGATCTGGCCGGCGACGGCCAGCGGAACAGCCACGATCACCCGTCGTGCCCGCACCGTCAGGTCGTCAGAGCGGACGGTGACGCCGTCGGCGTCCTGGGCGATCTGCCGCACCGGCTGCGAGAGCTGCAGTGCCTTGCCGACTTCGTCGGCAATCGGTCGGTAGATGGCCCCCATCCCGCCTACCGGGCGGGAATCCTGGGAGCCGTCCTTGCTCGACAGCACGAAGTCGGGCCCGCCGCCGGAGGCTATCTGGTAGAGCGCCCAGAGCAACGACACCTCGGAGGCAGCCGAGGTGTACAGGCCGGCCAGCGCCATGTCCAGCATGTCGCGGGCCTGCTGCGACAAGATGTTCTTGTCCAGCCACGCCGCCAAACTGATCTGGTCCCACTCGGTGGCCTTGCGGGCCTGCCACGGGGCTTGCAGCGGAATCGACCGGCACATCTGCCGAATCTTGATCAATCCGACGCCGAGGTTCATCGTCGCCCATGGGCTCACCGTCCACGGGATCGTGCCGGCGTACCGGTGTTGTCTGCCGCCGACGATCATCATCGACTCACCATCGATGTACTGCTTGTAGGCCGGCACACCGAACTCGCTCATCATCGCGTAGACGCGATCCTGGCCCGGCCCGATCCAGGCGCCACCGCGATCGATCCACGACCCGTCGGCAAGAACCTCGGTGTAGGTGCGCCCGCCGACCCGATCCCGGGCCTCCAGCAGCGCCACGGAGCGACCGGCCTGCTTCAGGCGCAGGGCGGCCGTCAAACCGGCGAATCCGGCACCGACAACGCAATAGTCGACATCTGTCATGGCTGATCTCAGCAGCAAGCTACGCCGATCGTGATACGGAAATCCGAAAACCGGCCATTCTTGGGTGAATCGCGCGGTAGCTCAGTCAAACGACCTCAGTAGCCGGCGAGTACGGCAGGCCGCTGCCGGTGTTCTCGTCGACCGCGACGCGTCCGCCGAAGTAGGGAAACGCGCGCTGCGCGCAAGCCGACCGGTTGCAGATCTTGCAGCCGGCGCCGATCGGGACGGCGGTGCTCGGATCGTCGAGCGCGATCCCGGTCGAGTAGACCAGCTTGTCGGCGTGCATCAGGTCGCAGCCCAA
>DASXJI010000642.1:0-1729 GCA_036497495.1 Mycobacterium sp. | reverse complement strand
CCAACGATTCACAACGAGCCGGCAATTCAGAACAGCCGGCGCGCCAACTTCCATGCCTTCTCTGTATACGGCGGGTAGATGAAGCTGGCGATGTCGGGGCGGGTCGGCTTGGTCAGCACCGACTTGCGGTGGCTGAACTCCTCGAACCCGAACTTGCCGTGGTAGGCGCCCAGGCCGGACGGACCGACGCCGCCGAACGGCAGCTTGTGGGTGGCGAAGTGGAACAGCAAATGGTTGACCACCATGCCGCCGGCCGGCACTTCCTTGATCACCCGGTCCCGGACCGCCTTGGCCTTGGTGAACAGGTAGGCGGCTAGCGGCTTGGGCCGCGAGTTCACGAATGCGATTGCCTCGTCGAGGTTTTGGACGGTCAGTACCGGGAGGATGGGGCCGAAGATCTCGTCGGTCATCAGCGGCTCGTCGGCTGCGGGGTCTACCACCACCGTCGGCTGGATGTTCAGCTTCGACGGGTCCGAGCCACCACCGATGGCGACCCGACCCTGCGTCGCGGCCAGCGCGGCGGTCAGCCGGTTGAAGTGACGTTCGTTGACGATTCGCTTACCGCCGCCGGCGTTCTCCGCCTCGAAACTGGTGACCGCCTTCTGGATCTCCTCGACCAGCTGGTCGCGGATCGGCGCCTCGGCCAGCACATAGTCGGGCGCAATGCAGATCTGGCCGGAATTGATGAGCTTGGTCCACGCGATACGTTTGGCGGCAACCTTGATGTCCGCGTCTTTCGACACGATGACCGGGCTCTTGCCGCCGAGCTCGAGGGTCACCGGGGTCAGGTGCGCTGCCGCGCCCTCGTACACCTTGCGGCCGATTTCGGTGCCGCCGGTGAACAACAGGTGGTCGAAGCCCTGCGCGATGAGTTCCTGGCTGACCGCGCCGTCGCCCTCGATCACGGCGATCGCCTCGCTGTCGAGGTAGCGCGGGACCAACTCGGCCATCAACGCCGAAGACGCGGGCGCCACCTCAGAAGGCTTGAGCACCAGAGCGTTTCCCGCGGCGATCGCACCCGCAGCGGGGCCCAGCGTCAGCGCGAACGGGAAGTTCCATGCGCCGATGATCAGCACGGTGCCGTACGGCTCGTGCTCCACCCAGCCACGGCCGGGCAGCTGCGACATCTCCAGCAGGCGGTGACTGCGCTTGGCCCACTTGCCGACGTTCTTCGCCGCGTACGAGGCCTCGCCGGTGGTACTGGCGACGTCGGCCAGCCACGCCTCGAAGGGCGAACGGCCCAAATCCTTTTCGAGTGCGTCGGCGACCTTGCCTTCGTTCTCGACCATCAGTTGCTTGAGCGCGCGCAACTGCTCCTTGCGCCAGTGAATGTTTCGGGTCCGCCCGGTGGCGAATGTCTGACGCAGCCGTGCGACCGTTTCGGCGACGGGAGAGCCGGCGGCCGGGACAGTGGGTGCAACCGGAGCAGTGATTTCGGTCGTCATGGGGATCCCTTCCTCAACCGGCGAAATCCCAATCCTAATCAGCCACCCGATTGGGCAACAGGTCCCCTCAGCTATCGCTGTCTCGTCTGCGGGCGACCGCTCAAATACGTTCGGCGGTCACGAACTGCGAGAACGCATCCTTATCGTCAGCGGACGGCACGCCCTCGACCCAGCGGTTCAGCCGGCGCATCTCGTCGCCGGAGTTCTGCGCGGTGGCCCGCCAGCCGTGGTCGTTGAGCCACGTCGCGACGTCGGCGCGATCGTCATCGTGGTAGATCAGGTCC
>DASXJI010000641.1:0-4558 GCA_036497495.1 Mycobacterium sp. | reverse complement strand
CGCCCTGGGCGGTGTGTACGGCGCTGAGCAACTCGGCGATCTCGGTCTCCACCCGCCCGGCGAATTCGGTGGCCGACTCTTCTGCGCTGGGCCGCCCGGCGCTGCGCCAGACGATGCCGGAGACTGGCGCACCGCGATCCTCAGCCTGCGCGAACGCCTGCTTCCACGGCTCTGGATCCGCGGTACGGTCCAACGAGATACCGCCCGGCAGGCCAGCGGCCAGCTCGTCAAATCCGGCAGTCAGCCAGGTTCCTTCCACAGCTTTGTCCGACTCCGGCGCCGGCATCTCCTGCCAGCCAAGGGTGTACAGGTTGCGGGTGGCATCGCCGCCGAGCCCGCGCAACAACGCCTCTCGGGGCGCGCGTTTCACCGCGAAGTCGCGAATCTCGCCCAGCTGTCGGCCGTCCCGATCCACGAAATCGAGATCGAAGACCTGTGTTTCGCTGTCGACACCGCCGGACTGCCACCGCGCCCGGCAGTAGAACCGCTTAGGCATCCGCTCGCGCAGCACCACCCGCCCGTACCGCAGCGGCAAGAAGAGGTCGGCCACCGGTCCACCATCCTCGGTCGCCGCGAGCACCGCCGGGAAGGCCGGGAAGGCGACTCCGGTGCACAGGTCAAGCAGCACCGGGTGGATCGGTTCGCTACCGAGCTGTTCGGCGAGCTCGTCACCGATGGCGACATCGCCGACCGCCTCACCGTCACCGGCCCACAGCGATTTGAGCGACGTGGACCAGGTGGGCCCCCATGCGAGTTCCATGTCGGCGAAGGTGTCGAACAGCTGCTGCGGACGCGTGCGGCCCAACCGCTCGCATGCGGCATCGATGGAATCTGTCGGCGCCGTTGTCGGCTCGCCGTCGACACCGGAGACGATCCGCCCGTCGGCGTTCAACGACCACTCAGCCTCACGCTCACCGTACGGGCGGCTGTGTACTTGGAAGGTCCATCCACCGTCCTCGACCGGATGCACGGTCAGCTGTACCTCACGGGAGGTCTTGTTGGGCAGGATGATCGGCTCGTAGAAGAAGACCTCACGCACCTGCGCCGGCGCCCCGACAGCGGCAAGGGCCATCGCCGCGTATGTCGCGCCCGGAACGACGACGGTGCCATAGATGACGTGATGCTCTAGCCACGGCTGAGTTTTGGTGGACCACCGGCTGGTGTAGACGGCATCGCCGGAAGCGAGATCCTTGGCGCTACCCAGAATTCCGGATGCCGGGGCGCCGTCGGTGCGCATGTCGGATGACTTAGGCCAGTAGCGACGGCGCTGGAAAGGATAGGTGGGCAGTTCGAACCTGCGCCGTGGCTGATGGTGCAGCGCGGTGAACTCGGGCCGATGCCCGCAGACATACGTCGCGGCCAGCGCCTCAGCGATCTGATGCTGGGCATCGGTACCCTTGCGCAGGGACGCGATTGCCTTCGGAGCGGCCGAGGACTCCGGCCAGGCCTGCAGCGCAGCGCCGGTCAGAATCGGCTGCGGACCGATCTCCATCAACACCGAACAGCCAAGCTGCGACACGGTCTGCACGCTCTCGGCGAACTGCACCGGTTGCCGGGAATGCCGCCGCCAATACTTGGCGTCCAGCGGGGTTTCCGCGGAGAGGACGGCGCCGGTTCGGTTGCAAACGAGCGGCAGGGTCGGCACGGCGAATTCGAAACCCCTCGCGTACGACTCGAATTCGTCGAGCGCCGGCTCCAACAGCTCGGAGTGGAAGGCGTGACTGGTGTCCAGCCAGGTGCAACGGATTTGGTCACCGGTCAGCTTGGCGACAATCTGTTCCAGATCCGCCGCCGGACCGGACAGCACCGTGTTGGGGCCGTTGTAGGCGGCGACCGAAATCTGCGGGAATTCGTCAGCGAGGTGCTCCACCCGTTGGGCGTCGGCGAACACCGCCACCATCCGGCCGCCCTCGGGCAGATTGCCGAACAGCCGGCCGCGTTCGGCCATCAGTCGTGCGCCGTCCTCGAGGCTGATCACTCCGGCCACGCACGCCGCCGCGTACTGGCCCACGCTGTGCCCGAGCACCACGTCGGGCTCGATGCCCCAGGACTGCCACAACCGGGCCAGGCCCATCTCGACGGCGAACAGCGCCGGCTGAGCAAAGGAGGTGTGCCGTAGTGTTTCTCGGGCCTCACCCTCGGTGTCGAACATGACCTCCAGCAGCGGACGCGGCAACAGCCCATCGACGGCTTCTGCGCATTGCCTCACGGTGTCGGCGAATACCGGCTCGGTGCCGAACAACTCGCGCGCCATGCCGGGGTACTGACTGCCCTGCCCGGTGAAGAACCATGCCGTCTTCGGCGGATCAGCGCACACGCCACGCACCGCACCCGGTCCCAGCCGGTTCTCGGCCAATCCGGCCAAGAGCTCGCGGGCACCCTGAACCGACTCCACCACGAGCGCGGCCCGGTGTTCGAAATGCGAACGCCCCACTCCGGCGGTGAAGCACATATCGGTGATATCCGCCTCCGGGTGCGCTTCCAACCAGGCTTCGTATCGCTGGGCCAACGCCGTCAGCGCCTCCGCTGATCGGCCCGACAACGGCAGCACGCTGACCGACTTTTGCTCGTAAGCCTGCTCCGGCGCGCCATCGGATGGCGAGACATCCTCTGCCACTACAGATTTCGGTGGGGCTTCCTCGATGAGGACGTGCGCGTTGGTGCCGGAGAACCCGAAGGAACTTGTTCCGGCGCGGCGCGGCCTGCCGTTGGCCTGCCACGGAATCGCCTTGTCCACGACGCGGACCGCTAACGAGTCCCACGGAATGTGCGGGGACGGGTTCACGAAGTGCAGGTTCTGCGGCAGAACTTCGTGCTGCAACGACAACACGACCTTGATCAGACCGGCGATTCCCGCTGCCGATTCGAGGTGCCCGATGTTGGTCTTGGCCGATCCGATCAGCAGCGGACGGTTCGGGTCACGGCCGATGCCGTAGGCGGCCGCGGCGGCCTGGACCTCGATCGGGTCGCCCAGCGAGGTGCCGGTGCCGTGCGCCTCGAGGTAGTCGACATCTCGACCCTCAACTCCGGCACGAGCCAGGGTTGCGGCGATAAGCCGTTGCTGTGCACCGCCGTTGGGCACCGTCAGACCACTGGACGCGCCGTCCTGATTGACTGAGCTGCCCGTGATGACCGCGCAGATCGGATCGCCGTCGCGCTCCGCATCGCTGAGCCTCTTGAGGACCAGGATCCCGCATCCTTCACTGCGCGCATAGCCATTTGCGGCGGCGTCGAAGGTTTTGCATCGGCCGTCGGCGGAAAGCATTCTGGCCCGTGAGGTGGCCACGATGGATGCCGGGCTCACCAAGACGTTCACCCCACCGGCCAGGGCCATATCGCAGTCACCGGAGTGCAAGGCCTGGCAGGCCTGATGGACGGCCACCAGCGAAGCGCTGCAGGCGGTGTCCACCGCCATCGCCGGCCCTTCCAGTCCGAGGGCGAACGCCACCCGGCCCGCGATGACGTTGAGCGCATTGCCGGTGATGAAGTGGGCTTCGATGGTCTCGACCGAGTTGGCACCCAGCAGCTGCGAATATTCGTTGGCGGCCACCCCGACGAATACGCCACTTCGGCTGCCGCGCAACGACGCCGGAGAATACCCGGCACGTTCCAGGCCCTCCCACGCGATTTCCAGCATCAACCGCTGCTGGGGATCCATCCATACGGCCTCGCGCGGAGAAATACCGAAGAACTCCGGGTCGAATCCGTCGATGCTCTCGAGGTATCCGCCGTAGCGAGTGTAGATCTTGCCCGGCGCTTCGGGGTCCGGGTCGTAATACTCGTCGACGTCGAAGCGGTCGTCCGGGATCTCCCGGATCGCATCGACACCACCGGACAACAACTCCCAGTACGCCTCGGGATCGGGCGCGCCTGGAAAACGACAGGACACCGAGACGATCGCGATCGGCTCATCCGAGCGCGCCGTCACCACCGGAGCCGACGGGGTGGCGGAATTGGCAGATACCTGTGCGCTGGGTGCGCCGATGCTGAGGACGTCGTCGAGTAAGTAACCAGCCACGTCGACCAGGCGTGGATAGTCCATCGCCAGGGTCGCCGGCAACTCCTTGCCCACAGCCAGCTCGAGCCGCTGGCGCAGTTCCACGGCCATCAGCGAATCCATGCCGAGGGCGAAGAAGCCGGCCTCGTCGCGGATCTCGGCAGGATCGAGCCGTGTCACGTCTGCGACGTTGTCGCGCAGATAGTCGACGATGAGCTTCTTGCGTTGCTGCACCGGAGCGACCGTGAGTCGCTCGACCAGTTTGGTGGTCCCCGACGATGTCGCTGCCGGCGCCAAATCGGGCACCTCACTCTGCAACTGTGCCAGGAATGCCCGCTTGCCCGCCAACTGGTAGAGCGGGAGGAAGCTGGCCCAGTCGATCCGGGCCACAATTCCTTGTGCGCTAGAAGCTGCCATCAGGTCGGCCAGGCCGGCCAGTGCGTCGGCGGGTGACAACGGCCGGACCCCGCGCTTGTTCAATTGGGCTCGGGCATCTTCGTCGGCCATGCCGGGGGCCGACCACGGACCGAAGTTGACGCTGATCCCGGGAACACCCTGCTT
>DASXJI010000640.1:0-2734 GCA_036497495.1 Mycobacterium sp. | reverse complement strand
GCCGGCGACGGCTACCAGGGAGATCGATCGGGTGCTCAGCGAAGTCCGAGAGCAGCGACGACCCGGGTATCTACTGTTGCCCACCGACGTGGCGCGCTTCGAAACCGAACCGCCGACCGCGCCGTTACCGCGTTATACGGGTGGCACCAGCCCAAGGGCGCTCGCGCTATTCAAAGAAGCCGCAACCACACTCATCGCCGACCACCAACTCACCGTGCTGGCCGATTTATTGGTTCACCGGTTGAATGCCGTCGGCAATCTCGAAGCACTGCTGGCAGCCGACGTGGTGCCGCACGCGACGCTGATGTGGGGCAAAAGTCTGGTCGACGAGAGCGCACCGGAATACCTGGGTATTTACGCGGGCTCCGCCAGCGCCGAGTCGGTACGCCAGTCGATCGAAGAGTCGCCGGTGCTCGTCACGGCCGGGGTGGTATTCACCGACATGGTCAGCGGCTTTTTCAGCCAGCGCATCGACCCGGCCCGGACCATCGACATCGGGCCGCAGCAGAGCACCGTCGGCATAGAGGTTTTCGCGCCGCTGGACATGACGGCGGCGCTAGACGCGGTCACCGCGATTCTCACCGAACGTGGCATCACCTCACCTGCGGTCGTATCGTCGACCGACGACGCGCCGGTTGAAAAACCCGGACGCGGCGAGCCACTAAGCCAAAAGATGTTGTGGGACAGGTTCTGCTACGCGCTCACCCCCGGCAATATCGTGCTGGCGGATCAGGGCACCTCGTTTTACGGCATGGCCACCCACCGGCTTCCTCGTGGCGTCACCTTTATCGGCCAACCCCTCTGGGGCTCAATCGGATACACGCTGCCCGCCACGCTCGGCGCGGGCCTTGCCAAACGAGACCGCAGACCGGTGCTGTTGATCGGCGACGGCGCTGCGCAGCTGACCGTGCAGGAGCTGGGCTCTTTTTCGCGCGAGGGACTGTCGCCGGTCGTTGTCGTGGTCAACAACGACGGCTACACCATCGAGCGTGCGATTCACGGAGAGACCGCGCACTACAACGACATTGTCGCGTGGCGCTGGGCCGACATTCCGACAGCACTCGGTGTGAGCAATCATCTGATGTTTCGGGCCGAGAACTACGGCGAACTCGACGACGCATTCGTCGCGGCGGCCGATCATCGCGACCGGATGGTGTTGATCGAGGCGGTGGTGCCGCGCCTCGACATCCCCGACCTGTTGACCGAACTTGTCGGACCCACCTCCGCGGACGGTAGCTCGCGTCGGTAATTCAGGTGTGGGCGCTGCTGCGGTCTCCGTTCGGTGTGCCGAGCAATTTGCGCAGCGTGCGACGGCAGCGGCCGCATTCGGCGCCTGCCCCGCACTCCGCCGCGATCTGATTGGTAGTCGACGCTCCGCCGGCGATGGCATCGGCCACCACCTGGCTGGTAATCCCGTTACACAGGCAGACGAACACCGGTCGGCCCGCCTACTCGTCGATCCG
Source organism: Mycobacterium sp. (assembly GCA_036497495.1). GTDB lineage: Bacteria > Actinomycetota > Actinomycetes > Mycobacteriales > Mycobacteriaceae > Mycobacterium. Next base: position 1,271 of record DASXJI010000640.1, on the reverse strand, counting down.
CATCATGTCGAAGAACTTGCCGACGAACACCGGCGGGTAAGCGCCTACGCCGGCTCCGTCTATCCACGGGGCGGCGGTGTCGGGATGTTCGATCCAACGTCGGGCATGGTTCTCGTCGTCGAGCTCCTGCAGGATCATTACTTCGTGGCTGTCGTCGAAGGCCTGAAACAACCGCGTCTCCCGGATGCCCGCCGCCTCGAATCTCGGTAATGCGCCCCGTATCTCGCGGGTCAGCGAGGGCACGTCGTCAACCGCCGACATCGCGGCGACCACGACGCCCGCGGCCGACTGAGCGTTCGACCCGAACCGTTCCACGATCTCGCCGGCGAAGACGGCCGGGATGTCGTCGACGCCGACCGCGTCGAACCAGTCGAAGAACACACGTGATCGCAACAGTTCCACAATCGGCTCCCGACTGCGCACGCCGATCGTCACCAGGACGCGACCATGGTCATGTGTCGAGGTGTACAGCAGCACCTGGCGTGCGCCGATTCCGGCGAGGGCCGATCTGCGGCGGGTGAGCAGCGGCCACACCTGCTCCGGATCCGCCACTCGGTAGTCGGACGCGATCACCATCGAGTGCGAACGGGGGTCTGCTGAACTCACCGAAGTTGGTCCTTCATCACCTTGCCGGTGGCGTTCAGCGGAAGCTCACCGAGGAACTCGACGTATCGTGGCGCTTTGAATCCAGCCATCCGCTGGCGGCACCAGGCCATCAGATCTTCCTCGGACACTGTGCCTTTCGCATGGGGCACCACAAAGGCCTTACCTACTTGACCGAGTCGCTGGTCGGGTACACCGATGACGGCGACCTGAGCGACCGCGGGGTGTTCAAGCATGAAGCCCTCGATCTCAGCCGGATAGGCGTTGAAGCCGCCAACAATGAACATGTCCTTTTTACGCCCGTCGATCCTCAGCCGGCCCGCCTTGTCGAAATTACCCAAGTCGCCGGTGTGCAACCAGCCGTCATCGTCGATCGCCTGCGCCGTCGCCTTCGGGTCGTCGAGGTAACCCTGCATGACGCCGTAACCGCGAACCAGCACCTCGCGGTCCTCGGCGATGCGCACCTCGACGTCCTCGCAGGGCAGGCCCGCGGTGGTGGCCACGTCTTCGAAGGAGTCGCCTGGCCGCGACAACGTCACGTTGCCGGCTTCGGTGAGCCCGTAACCCGTCATCAACGTTTTGAAGGGCAGTTCGCTGTGGATGCGGCGAACCAGTTCGACCGGGATATCGGCGGCACCGGTAACGCCCGCCCGCAGCGATGACAGCTT
>DASXJI010000639.1:0-1855 GCA_036497495.1 Mycobacterium sp. | reverse complement strand
CCCCGCCCTCGCAGGGGTTGCAGGGAGGCCAAGGAAAGGGTGGCACGGGTAGCGGGATTGACGGTGGCGGCAGCAGCGGTAATGGTGTGCAGCCTGCACCGGAGCCACCCGAAGGTCACGTCGTGCTGCTGCCCTGAGGCCGGTGGCGCGGTAGGCGCGGGTGCTGGGCCAATGTCACCGCCGCGCGTCGACATGGGCCGGGATGGGCCCCTTTGCGACAGTGGTGCACGGTGATTCGAGCGGAAAGTCCTTGTCCGTCGACCGGATCCGGCTAGACCCGACGATGGTGGCGAGCGCGAGGGTTGTCACGAGCATCGCGAAGTGTTCACCGATGCACGAACGTGACCCGGCGGCGAACGGGATGAACTGCCAGCGGTCGCGGTTCTTGGAGTTCTGCGGGCTGAACCTGTCGGGGTCAAAGACCAACGGGCGCTCCCACAATGCCGGATCCCGGTGCAGGGCACTAATCCCCACGGCCACGATGCTGCCCGCTTCCACTCGGTAGCCGTCCACCGCGATGTCACGCAGCGCCACCCGGCCGACCCCCGCGGCCGGCGGGACCAGTCGCAACGACTCCTTGAGCACCTGGGTGGTGTACCCGAGCCGGGGGACATCGTCGGGCGTCAGTTCTCGGTCGCCGATCGCGGCAACCTCGGCGGCGATCCGGTCCTGCATGTCGGGATGGCGCCCCAGTTCCCACAAGGCGTAGGTCAGCATCGTCGCCGTTGTGTCGTGGCCGGACAGCATGAAGATCAGCAGCTCGCTGCAGATGTCGTCGTCGGAGAGCGGCCGGCCGGTGTCTGGGTCGATGGCCGCGATCAACGCTTGAACCAGCGCCGCGTCGCGGGTCGGATCTGCGCGGCACGCCTGCAGGATGGCCATGGTGACCTGGCGCATCGTCGCAACCGCGGCGCGAGCGCGACGGCGTGACGACGTCGGGAGCCACCGCGGCGCACGTATCGGCCGTAATGCGCGATCGGTCGCGTAGGCCGATGCCACGTGCATGTTGTGTGCGATCTCGTTACCGAATTCGTTGATGTCGACACCGAGAATCGAACGGCCGAGTGACCGCATGGCGAGTCGGCGGCACTGCGCGTCGAGATCGACGTCGCCTGCCTCGCGCCAGTGATCGGCGAACGTTTGCGCCGTCTGCGTCATGTGTCTGCCGAAGCCGTCGACGTTTTGTTTCGTGAACACCGGTTGTAGTACGCGTCTGCGCGGAGCCCATTCGCTGTTGGGCAGGACAAAGAGGTTGTCGCCCGCCACGTTTCGCACTTCCTGGTGGATCTGGCATCGCTCGGTGAGTCCGTCCGCGCGTCCCAACACATCGCGCACCCCGCTTGGCGAGGTGACCAGCACAAGGGCCGGGGCAAAGAACTTTGGCAGCGGTTTGAAGCGGGTCACCGGTCCGCCGGCCTCGCTCAGCAGCACTAGTCCGGTGTGCAAAACCCGCGCCGCTGACAGCGCTTGGCGAATGGGCAGCGGGTTTTTCGGCGCCAGCGGAAGTGCGGCCACATCGAGTCTGTCGATCGTCGCGGTCATTGCATCAAGAATTATGCGTGCCTAGCGGATTTGCAACAGTTTATGCCGACTCTGTTCTCGGTCTTGAACTCGCTGATTTAGACGACGTGTCACGGAGCACCTGATACTGAAGATCTTGACAGCGCGGGGGAATACCTGCGCGCACCGCTGACGGTGACACGACCGACAGGGAGGGCGTGATGATCCAGGCCTAGCACTACGAGCGGTTCCTGGCGTTGCACCAGCAACCTGAAGCCTTCGTGATGCCCAACCCGTGGGACGGGTTGTCCGCCCTCATTTTCAAGAAGGCAGGCTTTGCTGCGCTGGCGACGTC
>DASXJI010000638.1:0-13749 GCA_036497495.1 Mycobacterium sp. | reverse complement strand
CATGGTGAAGCTGGAGCCCGCGGACATCGCCGACGCGGTGACCTACATCGTGACCCGCGATCGCCGCGTCGCGGTCAACGAGATCCTGGTGCGTGCCGCCGAACAAACCTGGTAGCTAGTCCAGGTACTCGACGGTGCCGTCGTCGAGCACGACCCTGGCATTCGATCCGTCGGCCTCGGCGGCCTCGGTGCGGAACACCGCGTGGCCGGGTTCGGTCTTCCAGACCGACGTGGTCAGCGTCTCGCCGGGGAACACCGGTGAGGTGAACCGCGCGCCGACGGCCCTGATCTTCGTGGCGTCGCCGCCTCCGAGCTCGGCGACCAGCACGCGGCCAGCGACGCCATAGGTGCACAGCCCGTGCAGGATTGGCTTGGGGAACCCGGCAAGGTTCTGCGCGAACCACGGGTCGCTGTGCAGCGGGTTGCGGTCGCCGGACAACCGGTAGATCAGCGGCTGATCCTCGGTGGTGGGCAGCGCCACCTTGGCGTCGGCGTCGCGGTCGGGGAACACCGGAGCGACGGGCCGCTCGCCCGGCTGCCCGCCGAAGCCACCCTCGCCGCGGATCACCGCGGTGGACACCGACTCGGCGATCACCTCGCCGGTATCAGGATCGGTGCCGGTGCCCTTCAACACCAGGATGGCGTTCTTGCCCTCGCCCTTGTCCTGGATGTCGACGACCTCGGAGTGCACGTTCAACTTGCCGGACGGCGGGAGCGGCGCATGCAGCCGAATCTGCTGGCTGCCGTGCAGCAGCATGCCGAAGTTGAACGTGCCGACCTCGCCGACCGCACCCCATGCCGGGCAGGCGATGACGGCGTAGGTGGGCAGCACCTGCTGCTCGATGTCGTGGCTGTTCTCGGTGGTGAAGGCCAGATCCTTGGTGCCCGCGCCGACGCCCAACGCATACAGCAGGGTGTCGCGTTCGGTCCACGCGAAGGGTTGCGGTGCGGACTTGGCACCGATGGCGTCCGGGTTGATCGGCATTCGTCTCTCCCTAGAAGGCTGAGGTGGCTGTGACGGACGATAGCCGCCGCCGCGAGCCGGCACGAGGCCACGTCCCCTCGATCAGGTCACACCGTGTTGACCTTTGCCCGACAAGGGGTGACCATGGCTCGCATGCGTTATGTCGTTACCGGCGGTACCGGGTTTATTGGTCGCCGCGTCGTGTCCCGAATTCTGACCCGCGGCGATGACCCCGAAGTGTGGGTGCTGGTGCGCCGGGAGTCCCTCGCACGGTTCGAACGCCTCGCCAAAGAATGGGGCGACCGAGTGAAGCCGCTGGTCGGCGACCTGACCCAGCCCGACCTGGGGATCACCGACGAGTCGTGCGCCGAGCTCGGCGACGTCGACCACGTGGTGCACTGCGCCGCGATCTACGACATCACCGTCGACGAGGACACGCAGCGCGCCGCGAACGTCGACGGCACGCGTGCGGTGATCGACCTCGCCAAACGGCTCGACGCGACGTTGCACCACGTGTCGTCGATCGCGGTGGCGGGCAGCTTCCCCGGCGAGTACACCGAGGACGACTTCGACGTCGCGCAGGACCTCCCGACCCCGTATCACCAGACCAAGTTCGAGGCCGAGATGTTGGTGCGCTCGGCGCCGGGCCTGCGGATGCGGATCTACCGGCCCGCCGTGGTCGTCGGCGACTCGCGCACCGGCGAGATGGACAAGATCGACGGGCCGTACTACTTTTTCGGCACGCTGGCCAAGCTGGCCGTACTGCCCCGGCTGACGCCGATCATGTTGCCCGACACCGGGCGCACCAACATCGTCCCGGTCGACTACGTCGCCGACGCCATGGTCGCGTTGCTGCACGCCGACGCCTCCGACGGCCAGACATTCCACCTGACCGCGCCGAAAACCATTGGGCTGCGCGGCATCTACCGCGGAATCGCCGCCGCCGCCGGCTTGCCGCCGCTACGCGGCTCGCTACCCCGTTCGGTGGCCGCACCGGTGCTCAAAGTACGTGGCCGGGCCAAGGTTTGGCGCAACATGGTGGCCACTCAACTGGGCATCCCCGGCGAAGTCCTCGACGTCGTCGACCTGGCCCCGACCTTCACCTCTGAGCAGACCCAGAAAGCATTGCGCGGCACCGGCATTGCAGTGCCCGAGTTCGCCAGTTATGCGCCCGCGCTGTGGCGGTACTGGGCCGAGCACCTCGATCCCGACCGGGCCCGCCGCGACGATCCGGAGGGACCGCTGGTCGGTCGGCACGTGATCATCACCGGAGCTTCAAGCGGCATCGGCCGGGCATCAGCCGTCGCGGTCGCCGAACGGGGTGCGACGGTATTCGCACTGGCCCGTACTGGCGATGCACTCGATGATCTGGTCGCCGAGATTCGCGCAAATGGCGGCCAGGCCTACGCCTTCACCTGCGACGTCACCGACTCCGCGTCGGTGGAACACACCGTCAAGGACATCCTCGGGCGCTTCGATCACGTCGACTACCTGGTGAACAACGCGGGCCGGTCGATCCGCCGATCGGTCGTCAACCAGACCGACCGGCTGCATGACTACGAGCGGGTGATGGCGGTCAACTACTTCGGTGCGGTGCGGATGGTGTTGGCACTGCTGCCGCATTGGCGTCAGCGCCGATTCGGTCACGTCGTCAACGTGTCCAGCGCCGGCGTGCAGGCACGTAGCCCGAAGTACAGCGCCTATCTGCCGACCAAGGCCGCGCTCGATGCGTTCTCGGAAGTGGTTGCCACCGAGACGCTTTCCGACCACGTCACCTTCACCAACGTGCACATGCCGTTGGTGGCTACCCCGATGATCAAGCCGTCGCGGCGGCTCAACCCGGTTCCGCCGATCACGGCCGAACACGCGGCCGCGATGGTGGTGCGCGGGCTGATCGACAAGCCGCTGCGGATCGACACCCCGCTGGGCACGCTATCCGAGGCGGGTCATTACTTCACCCCCAAGCTGTCACGACGAATCCTGCATCAGGTCTACCTCGGCTATCCGGATTCGGCAGCGGCCCGCGGCGAAAATGCACCGACGGCGATCACCGGCGAAGGCGTTGTGGAACAAGGCTCTTCACGCCAGCCGAAGCGTCCTGCTCGCGCCGGGGTGGCCCGGGTTCGGGTGCCCGGCGCGATCAAGCGGGTCGTTCGACTGGTCCCCGGCGTGCACTGGTAATTGCGCACACCCCAAAATGCCGATCGGGATACCCTGAAAACCGTGCCGGACGACACGGACCTGGACAACACGATTGGGGAAGCCGACGTCGTCCGGCGTGCGTTCGACAGCCTCCCGACCTTCATCGTCGGGTTGGCCGGACCGGAACACCGTTATGTGGCCGCCAACGCGGCGGTGCGAGCCGCGTTTCCCGTGGTGAGACTGGGCGTTCCGGCGGGTGAGATATTTCCCGAGTTCGAAGGCCAGAACCTGATCGAGATTCTCGACCGGGTTTATCGCACGGGAGAGATCCAGCAGGGGCGGGAGTGGCGTTTCCAATTCGACTTCGACGGATCGGGAACCATGCAGGAAATTTGCGGCGATATCGTCGTCAGCCCCCGCGTCGGCGCGGACGGGACCATCGAAGGCACCCAGGTGATGCTGACCGACGTCACCGCGCAGGTACACGAACGCAGAGCGGCCGAAGCCCGCGCCGCCGAATTGTCCGAGCGTTACGCGCAGGTGCGGGATCTTGGCATTTTGGTTCAACGAGCACTGCTTTCGCCGTCGCTGCCGGTACTACCGGGCGCGGACATCGCGGCCGAATACCTGGTGGCCACACAGGACACCGGCGCCGGTGGCGACTGGTTCGAGGCGATGCCCGGCAATTCCGGCACCGCTTTTCTCGTCGTCGGTGACGTGGTCGGCCACGGTGTCGAAGCCGCGGCGGTGATGGCTCAGCTACGCACCGCGATTCGTCTCGAACTGTTGGCCGGCAAGAGCATCACCGAAAGCCTGACGGCTGTAGACGATTTCAGCAAGCATGTACCGGGGGCGAAGGCGACGACGCTGTGCATCGGCCGCCTTGACACCCGCACCGGGGCGTTCGAATACTGCACCGCGGGCCACCCCCCTCCGCTGCTGATCAGCGGCGGCGCCGCACGATTCCTCGAGCCATCGGGCGCCGGTCCGCTGGGCAGCGGGCTTGGCTTCGACACCGCCACCCACAACGTGGACGTCGATGATGCGGTGTTGCTCTACAGCGATGGCATCATCGAGCGCCCCGGCCGGCACCTTGCCGGCAGCACCGCCGAACTCGCCGGCCTGGCGGCTCGCGTCCTTGGCGGCTCGGCCTTCCCAATCGAGACAGCAACGCGTCCCGTTCAGCGCTTGTGCTCGCAGATACTGGAACTGATGCTGCGCACCACGGGCTACAGCGACGACGTGACGTTGCTTGTCGCGCAACGACGTACGCCGCCACCGCCGCTGAACCTGACCTTGGATGCGGACATCCGCGCAGCGCGAGAGGTTCGCGCCGCGCTGCGCGCCTGGCTATCCGCTATCGGCGCCGACGACATGGATGTCCTGATCATCGTGCAGATCATCTGCGAGTTCGTCGAGAACTCCTTCGAGCACGGATATCGGTCAGCGCCCGCGGATGGCATAGACGTCGAGGCAACTCTGGACGACGACGGCATGGTGTACGCCACGGTGACCGATCGTGGGCGGTGGAAGACCCCGTCGGCGGACCCGGGAATGCGGGGCCGCGGGCTGATGCTCGCGGATGCACTGGCCACCGAAAGCCGTGTCGTCGGCCGCGACACCGGTACCACCGCGTCGATTACGCACCGATTGAGTCGGCCCGCCCGCATCGTCACCGACCCCAACGTCGCGCCTGTCGCCGAACGGACCAATGCGCCGGATTTCTCCGCAGCGGTCGCCGAGGATGGGTTCCTGGTGATCACCGGCGATGTCGACAACGAGACTGCGCCGTCGCTGGCGTCTCAGATCTCGCGTCAAAGCCGCTCGGGCACTTTTCCTTTGACCGTCGACCTGTCGCCGGTGACGCATATGGGGTCGGCTGGTCTGCGAGTCTTAGCAGAAGCGTTGGAGCGCTCGCGACAGCATGACACCGAACTTGGGTTGATTGCCCCACCGGGGACGCCGGCCCACCACGTCCTGATGCTGGTCGGTCTACCGGTGGTGAGCGAGGCCGTCGTCGACCGGGTCGACTAGCCGGCGGCAGGTATCGTCTCGGTGGTGGCCGCCGCACCAGTTTTCGCCGACGTCGACACCGGCGTAGACGACGCCATCGCGCTGATTTATCTGCTGGCCAGTCCAGACGCCGAACTCGTCGGGATCGCCTCAACCGGCGGAAACGTTGGCGTGGAACAAGTCTGTCAGAACAACCTCGGCCTGCTCGATCTTTGCCGCGTCGATGGCGTGCCGGTGTCCAAGGGCGCCCCTCACCCGTTGAAAGCCGCAAGCCCGCTCGGCCACAGCGCCGTCCATGGGTCACGCGGACTGGGCTACGCCGAGCTGCCGTCGACCGACCGGGAGCTCGGCGGCGATGACGCCGCGTCGGCGTGGGTCCGGGCCGCCCGTGAGCATCCCGGGGAGCTGATCGGGCTGGCCACCGGACCGCTGACCAACCTGGCGCTGGCGCTGCGCAAGGAACCGGCGCTGCCAACGCTGTTGCGCCGGTTGGTGATCATGGGCGGCGTGTACGACTACCGCGGGAATACAAATGCGGTGTCAGAGTGGAACATCGCAGTGGACCCTGAAGCGGCGGCCGAGGTCTTCGCTGCCTGGTCTCCGAATGAGACAGAAGAGGTTGACCCACAACGTCTTCCGATCTTATGCGGCCTCGATGTAACTCGGCAGATCGCGCTAACGCCCGACATCCTGGTCCGGCTGGCCGCCGCTGCGAGTACCACGTCCACCGCGCTGAGCGTCGACGACGAGCCGGGCACCCAGTCGTCGTCGCCGAACGCGCTGATTCGGATGATCGAGGACGCGATGCGCTTCTACCTGGAGTCCTATCACCGCCTCGGACATGGTTATCAGGCACATCTGCACGACCCGCTGGCCGCTGCAGTCGCACTGGACCCCCATCTCGTCGACACCCGGCAGGCCACGGTGGACGTCGAGCTGACCGGCACGCTGACCCGTGGCATGACGGTCACCGACTGGTCAGGACGCTGGGGCCGAAAGGCTAACGCGCTGATCAGCGTTGGCGTTGACCCGATGGTGTTCTTCGACCGGTTCGTCGATCGGGTGGGGTCGTTCGCCGCTCGGTTGGGCTGACTTGCTTTACTCGTATATTCCCTCCAGATACCACCTCCGTTGCCGGTAGCACAGCAGCAGCGCGGTACCGGGATCGGACGCCCGCTCACCTTCCAGGAGCACCTGCACACGCGCGGTGCGGCCGGCCGCGTGATCCGGATCCCACCACCGTTCGTCGACCGGCCACGGTCCGGCCCACCAACGCAGCCGATCGTCACGGTCTCGGGCGGTCAGTCGCGCCGGGTCGGCGGAAAACAGTCCACGGCTGGTAACTCGAACCGAATTACCTTGACTGTCAAGTAATTCCACCGGGTCATCGAGCAGGACCGTCGGAGATGGCTCCGGCAGTTGACCGGGCCATGGCAGATCTGCGCCGGCGCGCGGCACCAGCTCGTCGCCCAGCGGCGTCAACGTGATGCGCTCGGCCGGCCCGCGACCGCCGGACAGCACCGGCACTTGCACCGCCTCCGGACCGAGCAGGCCCTGCACCCGTACCAGCGCTCGACGGGCCCGCAGCCTGTCCTCTTCGCCGAGACCGCCCCATAGTGGCAACTGCAGCGCACCCGCCGACACCACCTCCACCGCGTGCAGCCGTAACAGCACTACCGGCGCAGTAGGTCGATCCACGACGATCCGGGTGTTCAACCAGCCGTCCAGCTGCCAGCGCACCCGGTCGGCGGTAGCGTCCTCGGTCAACGGCTCGGCACAGCGCCAAACCCGAGTCAGCTCTTCGCCATTGGCGGTGACGGCGTGGACAGCCAGCCGAGTGCAGCCCACTCCGGCTGCCATCAACGTCTGATGTAACGCACTGGCCAACGAGCGCCCGGCGAATGCCGCGGCGTCGACCCGGTCGATCGGCGGATCGCAGTGCAGCACCGCATCGAGTTCGGCCGGCGGCTCTCGCCCGGACGGCCCGCGTTCCGGCTCGCCGCGGGCGAACCGGTGCGCGCTCACCGCATCGGCCCCGAACCGGGAAGCCACGTCGGTGCGCGACAGCGCGGCGAACTGCCCGATAGTGCGGATTCCCATCCGCCACAGCAGATCTGCCAGATCCGCCCGCCCCGGACCGGAGAGGCTCGGCTCGGTGGCGAGTTGCCGGATCGACAGCGCCGACAGAAATCGCGCGTCCTCTCCCGCCGCCACGACGCGGCCCACGCGGGCGGCGAATACCGCGGTGGACAGCTGATCGGCTACCCCGACCTGGCACTCGGCGCCGGCGGCGGCCACTGCATCGGTCAGTCGTTCGGCGACTTGCTGCTCGGACCCGAAGAAGCGAGCCGCCCCGCGGGCCGGCAACACCACCAGGCCGGGACGCAACACCTCGGCGCGAGGCACCAAGTCGTCCACCGACGCGACGACCCCTTCGAAGAAGCGGGCGTCTCGGTCGGCGTCGGCGGCCACGACGTGCAGTTGTGGACAGCGGGCCGACGCCTCGCGGCGCCGCAGCCCTCGCCGCACGCCCACCGAACGAGCCGCCGACGAACAGGCGATCACCCGGTTGGCCAGCGTGACAGCGACCGGGGCCGTCGCCGGCAGTCCCGCGGCGGCCGCGGCAGCAACCGCGGGCCAGTCCATGCACCAAATTGCCAATACCCGGGAAGCCACACCTACCCCGTCCGAGCCCGCCTGATCGCCCGCCCGGCGCCACACACCTCGAGCCGCACCTTGCTGATCCGTCCGAAACCCGGCTTATCCGAAGTAGTTTCGTAACCGCAGACTCGAGCTTCCAGTCGTATCGACGCACCCTGCCAGTCGCCGTCGGTGACCAGCAGCGTGCAGCCTTTCTGACGAGCACGGGCCACCACGGCCCGGGCCCGGGTCAGTGGCACCGAGCGCCCGCCCAGCGCCAGCACGATCAGATCCATCCCGTCCATCAGCACCGCCGCCACCTCTACCGGGTCGGTCCCGGGATCCGGAATCACCGCAAGCCGGCTCAGGTCGGCTCCCATTTCCACCGCCGCCAGCAAGCCGACATCCGGCTGGCCGACAATGGCTGCGTTCCCGCCGGCGGCCGTCACCGCGGCCACCATGCTCAGCGACAGCGACCGGGCACCCAACAGCACCACAACCGTTCCCCGTGGCAACGCCTCGGGCAACACAGTGGCCAGCAACTGCGGAACCGGAAGCCTGGCCTCCGAATCCGGAAGCAGGTCCTTCACGTGGGCATGCTCGTGGACATGACCGCGCCGAGGTGTGCCAACCTTCCCGGATACGGACGCCATCTGCCGGCGCAGTTGTTTCAGCTGTTCAGCACGGTCGTGATGAGGCTGATCGGTGGCGAGAATCGCCGTCATCGCCACCTCCTGGGAAACGGGTGTTACAAATGATGTTCGAATGTATGTTCGATACGAGTAGTCAACACCCGCCCTCCGACACCGTCAAGAAACGTGAGAGGCTGTTTATACAGTTGATACTCATGTGGCTTTTGGTGTGCGTGGGCGCACGCGATCACCATCAACGTGAACGCGACATACTGGATCGACCGTCAGCGAAGACCGGCCGTAGCGCGAATCTCCCGACGCGCCGCCGCCGGGTCATCCTCTCGAAACATGTAGTGGCTCAATGCGACTCGAGCGATCGCACCGGCACGATCACGGACGCTCGCCGCGGCATCGAAGCCGTCCTCACGAGCGCACTGCTCCAAGACCAGCACCAACCTCTCGCTGATCATCGGCAACGCCCGCGCCATCTGGTCCTGCGCGAAGCCCGGATCCAGACCGAGCTGGCGCCCGGGCGGCTGGTCTTCCACGAAAGTCGCCACCAGGTCGACCGCGGCTTCCAGTCGTGCGATGCCGGTGACTCCGCTCATCGCCCGTTCCATCGCCGCGTCGAAACGCCGTCGTTCATGCGTTCCCAGCGCATCGATCAGGTCCTCTTTGGACACGAAATAGCGATAGATGGTCGGCCGTGACACCCCAGCCAGAGTTGCCACATCCGACAACGACAACTTGCGTGCGCCTGTCCTCAGCATGAGCCGCCGCGCGGCCTCGAGTATCCGATCGGCCAGATCGCCGCGAGTTGAACCGACTCCGTGCGGTTCGGCGCTCGACACGACGGCAACTCCTGCGTTTCAGCCCGAATTCAGGCGGCTACCGGGTCGAGCCGGCCGAGTCCACGCAGCCACGAGATCAGCAACCGCAGCCCGTCGTCAAAGGAGATGGGCTCATAACCGAGGCGCCGGGCGGTCAGGTTGTCGTCGCTTCTCAGCTTGCGCTCGCTCTTGGCCGCAGTCTTCGCGATGGCCATCAAGGTCGGCCCGAATTCGGCGGTCAATGCCTCGGGATCCGTCCGGTAATCGAGGTCCTCGACACGATGGTCGATTCCGGCGATCTCGCAGGCACGATTTATTCCGCCGGCGGTGCTGAAGCTTTCCTGCGGCCGGCCGACCAACAGGTAGCGCTCACCGGCCACGCCGCGGTCCAGCGCCGCGATCGAGCCCGTCGCGACGTCCTTGCCCGCCACCCACGTCACCGGAAAAGCAAGGTAGCGCTTGATCTTTCCGCGCATGCCCGCCAGCAGCACCCGGTTGAAGCTGGTTCGGTGCAAGGCGCGTTCGACGACCGGGGCAGGGCCGAAGATCGCGCCAGGGTGACACGTCAGCACGTCGTCGCCCGCCGCGGCGCGCCGGTGCGCTTCCTGAAAGGCGGCGAGCTTGGTCACGGTGTAGGGGTCGTTGGGTGGCTTCTCGAGCACCGGTGCCTCTTCGAAGTCGACGCCGGTGCTCAGATCGAGGAAGGTGGCGGTGCTCAGTGCCACCACCCGACGCATGCCGTGCGCTTTGCCGGCATCCAAAACGTTGACGGTGCCGACCATGTTGACCGCCTTGAAGTCTTCGAGGTCCTGGCTCGCCCCGCCCAGCAACGCCGCACAGTGGATGGCCGCCTCAGCGCCCTTGGCCGCGCGCAGCACGTCGTCGCCGTCGCGGATGTCGCCCTTGACCAACTCGACCCCGATATCGGACAGCGCGGAGGATTCGTCCGGATTGCGGACCAGGGCCCGTACCTGATCGCCCCGCTCGATCAACTGCTCGCAGACGTTGCCGCCGGTCTGCCCGGTCGCGCCGGTGACGAAGATCGTGCTGGACATGGGCCGTCCTCCTCGGTGTTACATATCGAACATATTCAGTCACAACTGTAAACCTTGACGTGCAATTGTTCTATATTCAGATTCATGGCACTCGACCCCTCCAGCGTCCTTCTCACCGACCGCGTCGCAGTTGTCACCGGCGCCGGCTCGGGCATCGGCCGCGGCATCGCGGCGGGTTTCACGGCATTCGGTGCGCAGGTGGCGATCTGGGAACGCAACCCTGAGTCGTGCGCGTCCGCCGCAGCCGAGATCGGTGCGCTGGGCATCACGGTCGACGTGCGCGACAGCGCTGCGGTGGATGCCGCGCTGGCGCAGACTTCAGCCGAGCTTGGTCCGGTGACGATCCTGGTCAACAACGCCGGCGGGGTCTTCTGGTCGGGGATCCTCGACACCACCGAGAACGGCTGGGACGCGCTGTACAAGTCCAACCTGCGCCACATCTACCTGTGCACCCAGCGGGTGGCCCGAGTCCTTGTCGAGCAGAAGTTGGCGGGCAGCATCATCAGCGTCACGTCGATCGAAGGTGTCCGCGCCGCACCGGGTTTCGCGACATATGCGGCGGCCAAGGCCGGCGTCATCAACTACACCAAGACCGCGGCACTCGAACTCGCCCCGCACGGCATCCGGGTCAACGCCCTGGCCCCCGACATCACCTTGACCGAGGGAATCATGCAAATAGCCCCGCCGGGTGCCGAACAGCGGTTCGGTCGCACGGTCCCGATGGGCCGCGCGGGCCACGTCGACGAAATGGCTGGCGCAGCAGTGTTTCTCGCGTCCGACATGGCCAGCTACATCACCGGGCAGACGATCCACGTCGACGGCGGCACTCAGGCCGCCAGCGGCTGGTATCACCATCCGGAGACCGCCGCGTATGTGCTGGGCCCGAGCTAGTGGCGATCGCAAGCGCCGGGGATCGACACCGTCTGGCCGCGAGTCCTCTAGTCGCCGGTGTCCAGCATGACGTGTGCGGACATTCCGCCGTCGATCGAAATCATTTGTCCGGTGATGTAGCGAGACTGCTCCGAAGCCAGGAACACGACTAGGTCGGCGACGTCTTGTGGTTGTCCCAGGTAAGGCGTCAGCGTGGCGTGGCTGAGGCGATCGATGATGTCCTCGGATAAATGCGCGCGTACGGCGTCGGTCAGGATCAATCCGGGCACGATGGTGTTCGCCCGCACGCCGCCCTTTCCCTCACTGGTCGCGACGTACATCGTCAAGGCGTGCACCCCGGACTTCGACACCCCGTAGGCCAGGCGGGTCCGGTCACCCGAGAGCGCCGCCCCCGACGACATGTTGACGATGGAACCGCCGCCGCTCCGTCGCATTTCGGGCACCGCGTGTTTGCACATCAGCAGCTGGCTTCCGAGGTTGACGTCCAAAGACCGCCGCCATACGTCCAGCGCCATCTCGGTGACGGTGGTATCCCGCGACAGGAAGCTGGTGGTGGTCAGCGCCGCATTGTTGTGCAGGACATCGAGGCGGCCGAACTCCGCCACCGTGGATCGCACGACATCTGCGGCCGTCTGCTCTTCTGCGAGGTCGCCGCCGAATGCGATGGCCCGCGCGCCTGTCCGCCGAATCTCGTCGACGACCTCGGCGGCCTTTGCCTCGTCGATATCGACAATCGCGACGGCGGCGCCTTCACGCGCCAATTCGTGCGCCGTTGCCGCACCGATTCCGCCGGCACCCCCGGTGACTATCGCAACCTTTCCGGCAAGTCTGGACATCGAGCTCTCCCATCGCCGGTCTTTTCGGTGACGCTAAACAAAGTTAGCCTGAGTCAATGCCGCGTATTGCGCCAATCCCGATGCAAGAGCTCAGCTCACACTCCCGTGAAATCGTAGAGGCCGGCGTCGCGGCCGGGCTCTATGCGACCCCGGTTCCCCTGCAGATCTTCGCGTATCGCAGCGCGCAGCTCGAACAGGTCAACCTGGCCAGGACCCACCTCGGTGCCGGCAGCCTGCTCGGCGGCCGGATACTGGAGCTGTTGCGTATCCGCAGCGCCCAGCTGGGCGAGTGCGAGCCCTGCAGCCAATCACGCAAGCATGACTCGATCACCGACGAGGACGTCGCGTGCCTGCTCGCCCCAGGCCACGGCGCGCTGACACCGCAGGAGCAGATGGCCGTCGAGTTCATCGACCTGCTCTCCGCTGATCATCACGCGATGGACGACGAGTTTTACAAGCGGTTGGGGGAGCACTTCAGTGCCGCACAGATCGTCGAGCTCGGGTTCACCTGCGCCGGGGTGATGGGACTGCACCGCTTCATCCATACCCTCGATGTCTACGGCGAGTCGACGCCTGTCATCGCCTACTCCTCCGACCAGGTCGATTCGTCGAGGTGATTTAGCCTCGCTATTCCCACTCGATGGTTCCGGGCGGCTTGCTGGTGACATCGAGCACCACGCGGTTGACCTCGGCCACCTCGTTGGTGATCCGGGTCGAAATCCGTTCCAGCACTTCGTAAGGCACCCGCGTCCAGTCAGCAGTCATGGCATCTTCGCTGGAAACCGGTCGCAACACGATCGGGTGCCCGTACGTCCGGCCGTCGCCCTGCACGCCCACTGACCGGACATCGGCGAGCAGCACCACCGGGCACTGCCAGATCTGCTGGTCCTGACCCGCCGCGGTGAGCTCCTCGCGCGCGATCGAGTCGGCACGGCGCAGCGTGTCCAGCCGCGCCGCGGTGACTTCACCGACGATGCGGATCGCCAGGCCCGGTCCCGGAAATGGCTGGCGCGCAACGATTTCTTCGGGCAGGCCCAATTCGCGTCCGACTGCGCGCACCTCGTCCTTGAACAGAAGTCGCAGCGGCTCGACAAGGCTGAACTTGAGATCACCTGGCAGGCCGCCGACATTGTGGTGACTCTTGATGTTCGCGGCACCGGTCCCGCCACCGGACTCCACCACGTCGGGATATAGCGTTCCTTGTACCAGGAACTCAGTCTCGTTGTCCCCCAAAGTATCCCGCACGGCGCCTTCGAACGCCCGGATGAACTGCCGTCCGATGATCTTGCGCTTGCCCTCGGGATTGGTCACCCCGGACAGCGCCTCGAGGAAGGTCGCCTCCGCATCAACAGTAACCAGGTTGGCGCCGGTTGCGGCGACGAAGTCGCGCTGTACCTGGGCGCGCTCGCCGGCACGCAACAGCCCGTGGTCGACGAACACGCACGTCAACCGGTCCCCGATGGCGCGTTGGACCAGCGCGGCGGCCACCGCCGAATCCACCCCGCCGGACAGCCCGCAGATCGCGTGGCCGTCACCGACCTGATTGCGGACCTGTTCGATCAATGCCTCGGCGATGCCGGCCGGTGTCCAATCCGCGGCGATGCCGGCGAACTCGAGCAGGAACCGGGTGAGCACCTGCTGGCCATGCGGCGTGTGCAGGACCTCGGGGTGGTACTGCACGCCGGCCAGTCGCCGCGACCGATTCTCGAATGCGGCCACCGGGGCACCCGCGCTGGTGGCCACCAC
>DASXJI010000637.1:0-10138 GCA_036497495.1 Mycobacterium sp. | reverse complement strand
CCGAGTGGATCGGCTCACTCTTCGGGGCAGACAGTGGCGCCGCCGAAGCTGCTTCCGCGCTAACGTCCAGCGCATCCGCCACCCCCGACGACGTGATCGGTCAAGCGATCACCGACCTGAATCAAAGCACCACGCTGTTGGACACAGCTTCCACGGCTGATCTCGGCACCCGGTCGGCGGATCTCCTCGCCAATTCAGAGGAGCTTCCAGCCCAACTAGATACGGGCCTGACCGAGATAGCTTCGTTCCAAGACCAGCTGTCTGCAAGCGACCAGGCTCTGCTGGTCGGTATCGACGAACAGCTGGCTACTGCGGCCCAGAACCTTCTTCCCGCTGATCAAGGGTTAATCATCGCCGACCAAGCCGGAGAGCTCAGCACTAACAGCGTGACGTCAGCGGACCTGACGCTGCCCGGCGTTGACTTAGACGTGCTCGGCTCGGCCATTTATGCGGACGGCGCGACCCTCTTTGCAGCATTCACCGGCGGTCTGGACCTCTCATCCTCCGCCGATACCGCGACGAGTCTGGACCCCACGGCAGTAGACCCGTCCATTTTTGCTGACCTGCTGTCGTCAATCGGGTTGTAATTCCGAGCCACGCCGCAATGCGACTACGGCGCAGAGCGGCGGCTTACTCATACGCGTCCGGTCGTCGCATCTCTTCAGTGGCCGCCGACATGATCGCCCGTCGACTCACTGCCTGCTTGACGAGACCGGACCCGGCAATGCCCGCCACTGGCTTTCGGAGGAGGTTTCCGCCGACGGGAACCGGTTACTCACTCGTCGGCGGTCGAAGAGACTGCCCCAGTTGTCACTGCTGGCAGAAAGGAATGACGGTGGGCTTTCCCGACCAACACCAGGACGTGCCAGGGGTTCAGGCGCAGATGGACCCAGTTCCCGACTGCGGGGAGACCAGTTATCGCGGGTCAGGCCGATTGACCGGCAAGCAGGCAGTGATCACGGGGGGCGACAGCGGCATCGGGCGCGCGGTGGCGATCGCCTTCGCGCGCGAGGGCGCTGACGTGCTGATCGCGTACCTCAACGAAGACGACGACGCCAAGGATGTCGCGCGACTCGTCGAGGAAGCCGGGCGCCGATGCGTGCTGGTGGCTGGTGACTTGTCGGAGCCGGATCACTGTCGTGCGGTAATCGACCGCGCGGCAAGCGAATTCAGCAGCATCGATATTCTGGTCAGCAATGCGGCCTACCAGATGACGCATGACAATCTCGAGGACATCTCCGATGACGAGTGGGATTACACCTTTCGGCTCAATGTCGGGGCGTATTTCTACCTCGTCAAGGCGGCGTTGCCGCACATGCCCGAGGGATCGTCGATCATCGGCAGTTCGTCGGTGAACTCCGACATGCCCTCACCCGCCCTGGCGCCATATGCGGCGACTAAGGCGGCCATTGCGAATTTCTCTGCCAGCTTGGCCCAAATGCTGGGCGAGAGGGGCATTCGGGTGAACAGCGTTGCGCCAGGGCCCATCTGGACACCGCTGATTCCATCGACGATGCCCTCGGAGAAGGTTCAGTCGTTCGGGGACAACACACCGCTGGGCCGCGCTGGTCAGCCCGCCGAACTGGCGCCGGTCTACGTGCTCCTGGCCTCGGATGAAGCGAGCTATATCTCCGGGGCACGGGTCGCGGTCACCGGTGGCAGACCCGTCCTGTGACCGCAAGTCACCTGTCGTTCTGCCTTGCCGGTCGGCGACCGCGCGGGTAGCTGCGAGATCGACCGACCTGCGTGATCGTCGGCGTTTGGTGGCGGCAGCGGCGGGGAAACCGAAACTCGGTGCGCGTACTGCGTGACCGACCAGAAGAGAAACCGTAGGGAAAAGGAGATGCGCATGGGGGAGCACAAGAGCGGACAAGAAGAGGCCGTGAAGGGCGTCGTCGAGGGCGTCAAGGGCAAGGCCAAGGAAGTTGCCGGCGCGGTCACGGGTCGGGATGACATTCAGCGCGAAGGGCAGGCGCAGCAGGACAAGTCTGACGCGCAGCGCGAGGCCGCGAAGAAGGAAGCCGAGGCCGAGAGCGCTCGCGGCGCAGCCAAAACCAACGAGGCTCGCGAGAAGTCTGAGCAGGACTAGACGTCCGCCAGGAATCGTCCAGTCCTGCACCAAGGGACTGGACGACTCCTGTGTATGTGCACTTATTCTTCCGCGGGGCACCGCCAGGACACCCGTGCACGGCTCACGCCGGTAAGCGGCCAGTCCGGCCAGCGGCCCAACCCGTTAAAGCCTGCACCCAGCCGAGATACCTTGGCCGGCATTTTGATTCGGCGATATAGAAACCGGTCGTAGTGCCCAAAGTGGTTGTTTGTAGATTACTTAGGCGGGGTAGCCGCTCACGACATACGACCGACATACGACAAGAAGGAGCAGCCATGGCTACCGGAGAAACCGGGTTCGACGATGTCACGTTCGATCTAGTTTCAGTTCAATATCATTCGCTCAAGGCGGGCCACGATTACGGGCAATACGTGCGTGATGCGAAGAACGCTGGCTTAGGGGATATCGCCTCGTTCTTCGAAGACGTAATGGCGCAGGATTCCGAACGAGCTCAAAAGTGCCATGACTTCCTCAAGAAGATCGAGTCATGATCGAAGTCAGGGCCGACCGGTGAACTGACGGTCGCATCGCGGAAAGTCTAGATCACTCACAAAACCGTTGGGACGCACGGGAACCGCCCTGCTGAAGCATGTGGTGCATCTGCGTCGCCTCCCGAAGGCATAGGGGGATCAGCACCCGAGTGGTTCCGTTTCCCGGTGGCGCTGCCGGGGTATCAACACGATCGTGACTTCTTTATGGCTTGACGAGCGAGTCGAACAACCCTGGGCTGCAAGCCAGCTTGACGACGGCCCCCGATCCGCGGATGTCATCGTGGTGGGGGCTGGGATCACCGGGCTGATGACCGCGGTTCTGTTGGCCCGCGGCGGCAAGGACGTGTTGGTGTTGGAGGCGCGTTCGGTCGGTGCGTGCGCCACCGGAAACACCACCGCCAAGGTGAGTTTACTGCAGGGCAGCCACCTGTCGAAGATCCTGTCCAAGCACGGCAACGACATGGCCCGTGCTTACGTGGACGGCAATCGTGAAGGTCAGGAGTGGGTGCTTAACCACTGCGAGTCACACGGTGTGGCGCTGCAGCGCGAGGATGCCTATACCTACGCCCAGTCCGACAAGGGCGTCGCATCCGCGCGCGCCGAACTACAGGCGTGCCAGGCGGTTGGACTGCCCGCCGAGTGGGACGACGACGCCGAGGTGCCGTTTCCCTACCATGGCGGCGTGCGACTGAGCGACCAGGCGCAGTTCGATCCGATGCCGTTCCTGGACTCATTGGTCGTCGAGTTACTCGATCGCGGCGGACGGTTGGTCGAGCACACCCGGGTACGGCGGGTGTACGGACACCGAAAGCGCTTGCGCGTACACGTCAACGACGCTGCGCAGCAGGAGGTCGAGATCGAGACCGCGCAAGTGGTGCTTGCCACCGGGATCCCGATCCTGGACCGGGGTGGTTACTTCGCGCGTGTGAAGCCGAGCCGGTCCTACTGCTTCGCCTACAAGGTCCCCGGCGACATCACCCGGCCGATGATGATCTCCGCCGACTCGCCGACGCGGTCGGTGCGCTACGCACCCGCCGCCGACGGAGAGCGACTGATCGTGGGCGGCGCGGGCCATACGGTGGGGCGCAAGAAGAGCCCCTCCAAAGCGCTGGAGGAGCTGTCCTCCTGGACGCGCATGCACTACCCGGGAGCGGTGCAGACCCATTTCTGGTCGGCGCAGGACTATACGCCCATTGACGATTTGCCGTATGTCGGCCCGATTTTGCCCAATAACGAAAGCATCTTCATTGCAACGGGTTTCAACAAGTGGGGCATGACGAACGGTGCCGCCGCAGCATTGGCGTTATCGAGTCGCTTGCTGGGCGGGCGGATGGACTGGTCCAGCGCGTTCGCTAGCTGGAGCCCTCACGAACTGTCGGGCCTGCGAACGGCCGTGCAATCCAACCTCGAGGTAGGTTTCAATCTAGCCAAGGGCTGGATCACCCCGGTCACACGGACGGGCCGTCACGGCCGGAACGAGGATGACGGGGGCATCGTGAGTGGACCCCCGTGGCATCTGCAAGCCAAGTGCCGTGTCGACGGTACCGAGCACCGCGTCTCACCTGTGTGCCCGCACCTGGGCGGAATCGTGAACTGGAACGACGCCGACAACGCGTGGGAATGCCCGCTTCACGGCTCACGGTTCGCGGCGGATGGCGCGCTGCTAGAAGGACCGGCCACCCGTGATCTGACCGCTTCGCTCTGAGAAAGCGGCAGATCCGGCCTAACTGCTGTCAGGCGACTACACGGAAATGTTGCACGGTGCGATCCGTGGCATCGGGCAATGACATGCCTGCGTCAACGCCTGACCGCAAGTATTCGATTACGGCGTCGTTGAGGCGCTCGCCGGGGACGACCGCAGGGATGCCAGGTGGATAGGGGGTGATCTGCTCGGCCGCGATGCGGCCAGCGGCTTCGGCTGCGGGCACCATTTCGGCGGGTCCGAAGAAGGCATCGCGAGGCAGGTCGACGGTCTCGAGCTGCAATTCCGCTGGCGAGGGCAGCTGTATCGACGGCGGTTGCTCGAAGTCTCGCGCCGCTTTGCGCCACTCCGTCATCGCGGCCACGAGTCGGTCGGCGGTGCGTTTGTCGTCGGCGAAGGACATGGTCGCCAGAGCGCGACGGTGATCGCTGAGTCCGAGGTCGAGTTGGCAGTTTTCGCGCAACCAGTCCAGGGCTTGGTAACCCGACGTGCGTGTCGCCGACACGTCCATCAGCACCTGCGTCCTATCGAGGTCGCAGGACGCCTGTGTGCCCAGCAGCTCGGCCTCAAGCACCTTTAAGTCCGCGATCTCGGCTAGACGTGCCCGCAGATCGGCCGCCAGCTCGAGTTCGGCGCCGAGCAGATCGTGGCCGTGCTCCACCATCTGGCGTCGCCAACCATCAAGGGCGGCGTAGACCATCACGTTTGGGCTGGTCGTCATCAGCAGGTCAGCACACGACGACAAATGCTCGGGATCCACCAGGTCGCCCTGCTGGTGAAAAACGGATCCTTGCTCGAAGCCTGCTCCCATCTTGTGGACGCTGACCACGCAGACGTCGGCATCCGCATCCATGGCCCAAGTCGGCAGGTCCTCGTGGAACGGAAGATGTGCACCCCAAGCCTCGTCGACGATCAGAGGCTTGCCACGCCGGTGGCAGACGTCGGCAATGCCCGAGATGTCAGCACAAGTGCCGTACGGGCTAGGGCTGACGATAAGGGCACCGGCCGCATCGGGATGTTGCTCCCACGCGGTTTGAACTTGTTCCGGCGAGGGCGGATGGGAGAAATGCAGCGTGCTATCCCATCGTGGGGTGATCCATCTCGGCTGGACCCCGGAGAAGATCAGGCCAGCCACGATTGACTTATGACTGTCACGGGCGACGAGCAGTCCGCCGTCTGCCCCGCCGGCCACTGCCATCATGGCGGCCTTCACCGACAGCGAGCTACCACACGTGGAGAAAAACGCCGTGTCTGCACCGACGGCGTCGGCCATCAACTCTTCTGCACGCGCGAGAAACTTCCCGCGGGTCAGTCGATCATCGAGCCCGCCGGTGGCCAGCACATCGTTGCGAAACGGGTCTTTTCCCATCACCGCCAGGACGCGGTCGTCGACACCGGCACTTTGGCGGTGCCCCGGCGGGCTGAAGCCGTAGCGGTTGCTTCGGTGATAGTCGGCCAGCGCCTGGAGCAACGGAGCTTGGGACTGATCCATGCCGACCGGGTACCCCAGCCTGAGGGCATTAACCAAAGGGGATTTGCACAGTACGGACATTTGCGGAGCTCGCGAGTCGGTCGCCGAACCAGGTCGCTTTGATCGCGTGTGATGTCGCTCAGAGGGCGTGCGGCTCTTCGCCGTTAACTTTAACTGAGGTTCCCTTCGGTGGCGTGAGGGTCAAGATGTAGTGGTCGATAGGTGCACGCATAGCGGGGTCGGCGTGCAGTAGGTCGGGCAACTCGGCGACGAGCTTTTCGGCGACGGTCAAGAGCTTGACGTTGAGTTCCTGGGACCGCCACACGAGGACTGCGAAGGCGGCATCTGCGGTGATCTGGTAGATCAGCATCAGCATGCCTTTGGCCTGGTCGATGACCGCTCGGTGAGGAACGATGGTCTGCAACTCGTCGGTGATCGACTGTTGCAGATCGGCGTTGAAGCTCTCGGTGATGTCGATGTAGAACCCGCGGGTAGCAACGGTGCGACCGTCGGCATCGGTAACCGGGTCGCCCACGACGACCACGTTGCGGGTTTCTCCGGTGGTGGTGCGAATTCTGTGCCGGCTACTGAACGGAGCGACCGACTGCTGCAGGAGCCTCTTGACGCGGGATAGGTCATCGGGATGCTTGTGACTCAAGATGAGTTCGGTGGTCGGTTCGATTTCGTCGGGCGTGTAGCCGTGCATTCGTGCTACGGCATCCGACCACGTCCACGTGTCGTCGTCGTATCGGTATTCGAAGCTGCCGACTCGCTGTGGTTCACCGCCGAGCAGAGCTTTGTCGATAGCCCGCGCTACCTGGCCGTCAGTGGCAGAGAGGTTGTCTTTGATTAGCGACCGGCCCGCCGCTATCTGTTCGCTCTGGTTTCCGCTGTCAGCCATTTTCTGACTTCCCGCTGTCGAGTACTGCACGGATAAGGAGGCGGATGTGTGTGCGGACCAGGTCGGCTCACAAGCCGCAGATGTAAGTGTGCGCCTGTGAGCATGGGTTCGCTAGCGATTCAAGGCTCGGTGGTGCAATCTTTAGTGAGTTCGCGGCGTGCGCTCGGCTGCGGTCGGGGTCGCCCAGTGAGGGTCAGGACTCCGGCGGTGCTTGCGACTAATCCATGGTCGACGAGGCCGTCGCCGTCAAGTCGGTAACGGACGAGAGGGAAGACACGCTAGCTCTTCTTGTGCGGGAGGAACTCCTGTGCCTTGGTTTTGAGACCCACCTTGACGAAGCCCACCCGGTCTTCATCGCCCCCCAGCACGGCTGCGCTGGCCGCCTTGAACTGGTCCCAGGTTGCATGCGGCGGGATGGGGGGCATGTCAGGGTCGGTGTAGACGTCCAACACTGTCGGCCGGTCGGCCGACAGCGCCTCACGCCAGACGTTGCCAAGTTCTTCCGGGTCCTTGACTGCCGCGGCGTTGAAACCCAGACCAGCCGCGAACGCCGCAAAATCGACATCTGGAAGCACCTGGGATTCCGCAAATTTTGGCGCACCCGCCATAGCACGCATTTCCCAGGTGACCTGGTTGAGGTCGTTGTTGTGCAAGATCGCGACGATCAGGCGTGGGTCGTCCCACTGCTGCCAATACCGTTTGATCGTGATGAGCTCGGCCATGCCGTTCATCTGCATGGCACCGTCGCCAGAGAATGCGATCGCCGGCCGTTGCGGGTGAGCGAACTTCGCGCCGATCGCATAGGGAACGGCTGGACCCATCGTGGCGAGGGTTCCCGACAATGATCCGCGAACGTTGCCGCGGAACCGCAGATTTCGCGCATACCAATTTGCTGCCGAGCCGGAATCCGCTGTAACAATCGCGTTTTCGGGAAGCTGTGGTGAGAGCTCGGAGAATAGTCGCAGCGGATTGATGGGATCGGCGCTAACCATGGCCTCCATATCCATGGTTTCCCACCACCGAGCGACATTCCTCTCAATGCTTTCGCGCCACGACCTGTCCTTTTTACGTCGCAGGCGGGGAATCAGGGCCCGCAGCGCGGTCTTCGCGTCAGCGACCACGTTGATATCGTAGGGGTAGCGCATTCCGATCATCCGACCGTCAACATCGATCTGCACCGCTTTGCACTGCCCGAATTCTGGCATGAACTGGGTGTACGGAAAGCTGGATCCCACGGTCAGCAGGGTGTCGCAGTCGCGCATCAGCTCATAGCTAGGCCTGGTTCCCAGCAATCCGATCGACCCCGTGACCCAAGGTAATTCGTCGGAGAGTACATCCTTACCCAACAGCGCTTTAGCCGCTCCGGCGCCCAGCAGATCGGCAACCTCGATGAGCTCATCGCGTGCGCCGCGCGCACCAGTGCCCACCAGCATCGCGACTTTTTTACCTTCGTTGAGTACGTCGGCCGTGCGGGCAACGGCGGCGTCATCGGGCGCAATGGCCGGCCACTCGATACCTAGGCTGGAGGGCACCATCTTGAACGCGTGGGTCGGCGGTGAATAAGCCAGCTCCTGCACGTCGGACGGAATGATCAGTGCCGTGGGGACGCGTTGCGTCATCGCCACCCGGATGGCGCGATCCAGCACATTGGGTAGTTGCTCTGGCACAGTGACCATCTGGACGTAGTCGCTGGCAACGTCTTTGTACAGACTCAGCAGATCGACCTCCTGCTGATAAGACCCGCCCATAGCGCTGCGGTTCGTCTGCCCGACGATGGCGACCACCGGCACATGGTCGAGTTTGGCGTCGTAGAGACCGTTGAGCAGATGGATCGCGCCCGGACCAGACGTGGCCACGCATACCCCAACGTTGCCACTGAATTTGGCGTATCCGACCGCTTCGAAGGCGCTCATCTCCTCGTGCCGCGATTGGATGAACTTCGGCTCGTTGTCGGCTCGGCCCCAGGCGGCAAGAATTCCGTTGATCCCGTCACCTGGATATCCGAACACGTACCGCACGCCCCAGGCCCGCAGCCGCTCCAACAAATAGTCGCCGACCTTTTGCTTGGCCATGATATTCCTCCTGAGCCGTTTGACTTCTACGAAAATCGGGTTGCACCAACTCGGTTGATCTCTTGCGCGGCCGCCTCACATTGTTCGGCGTCGACCACATCGATCGGTATCACGCATGCTTTACCGCTCGCGGCCGAACCTAAGCACCCCGCGCCCCGAACGATCTGGCGGTGGCACGCCCGATACCGCCGCTGGCACCGGTGACCACGACAGTCTGGCTGGCAACCCGACCACTTTGCACGCGTGTTGTGGTACCCAGAATCCCCGCCGTTACGCCTTCTCACAGCTAGTTCGGAGAACGGCCATGAGGAAGCACACGGCGACACGTGATCCGCTCGCTCGTGATCTTGACCGCGACGTGCAGCCGTGCCCCTGCGACGGCTGCAGCGTGCGCACACCAGCAGCATTAATTCCTCGTCACCGACGCGCTCCTGCTGTGAGAAGGCATCGTTCTGAATACGTGAACGGTTCGGTGCGCCCGGCCTTTTCGGCCTTCAGTGCCCAGCAGCTACCGGCTAGAGCGTTCAAGAGGAAACAAATCGCCCCAGGCCGACGTCGCAGCGTCGAGCGTGGCATGTTCGTTCTCCGGCTTAACGCCAGGTGCCGCCAGACCCACCAATGCCCGGGCCAGCGCAAGGACACCTACGTGATAGCGCTCAGCAACCCCGATCAGCTCCGCCAGCGCCTCATTCAAACCACACCCGCGCGTCGCCACCAGCACTCCTTTAGCGACATCGAAAATTCGCGCGTCTGACATGACATCGCAGTCCATCTTGACCGAACCTTTCAGAAACCAACCCGCCGAGCGCAACACGCAGCGCCCTAGAGCCTGCCGATTAGCTATGCTCGCCGCTCTGTTCGCGGATACCCGAACCACCGCGATCTACACCATCGCGTGTTAAACGATCCATACCCACCAAAACCGAGGATCTGCAACACCGCCAACGCCTTTCGCGGCCCTCGAATTCGTCAACCCCGGTCGCAGGCGGACCGTCGTGGCGTCGCGGGTAAGTCAGGATGCGCGCCGCGACGATGACGACCCAGGCACACTCTGTGCTGGCCGGAGGTTCCCCGAGATCGGTGCGCGAACGTCGAGGCTTGGGCGGCGATCGGTTCAGTTTCAAAGGCAGGATTGTCGACGGCCGTGACCGGGTAGCCGCTGACGGCGGGTCATACGCCGAGGCTTGAAACCAGAGAGGCAATGATGTCTGCGCAGGACAACGGAGTTGAAAATACCGACGAGAATCCGCGACGCGCGGATCAGCAAACTGATCGTGCGGCCCAAGAATCCGATGAAGCCGGGAGTTACAGCCCGGAGCGATACCCGGAGGATCCTGAGCCCGCCGCACCGCCGCTTGACAGTGGGCGTTCATCCGAGCCGCCCGGGAGGG
>DASXJI010000636.1:0-2582 GCA_036497495.1 Mycobacterium sp. | reverse complement strand
GCCGATCCCGGGGTAGATCTTCTGCCGCCAAATCACGTGGTCGACACCCCACCGTTTGGCGTTGGCCAGGGCATAACCGGCGATCTGATCGCCGAGTTCGATGCCTTCGGGTGAGTTGTGGTTCGGGATCATCACATCGATCGCCAACCCGTTGGGGTGCCACCTCAAGGCGTCTTGGCGGTACCCGCCGATGGTGGTGATCTGCGGAAACAGCAGGCTGATGGCGCGAGCTGCCCAGATCGTCTTGACCTGAAGGCCGTTCTCGGGCGCGACGCCGGCGGGCAACGAGAACTGGAAGCTCTGCGCCGCGGTGGGCGCATCGGCCGTCAACGACTCCAATTCAGCAGGACTGGCCACTCGCAGCGGTGGCGCTTGCGGTGGCGGCTGTGCCGGCGGCGCGGGTTGTTGGTGTGCCACCGGGCTGGCACTGGGTGCTGCTGCCGTCGGCGTTCTGTCGCAGCATGGCGTCTCGGTGCTTTGGGCATACAACATGGCGGCAGAAACGACGAGTGTTGCGCCGAACGCCAACCAGCGGCCCCGCCCGTTGGTTGCCCGGCTATTGCTCACGAGCAGCACTTTAATGCCTGGTCAGACGTTGTGTGGCAACTTCGGCCAGGTCGTGTCGGAGCTCTTAGATCAGTAGATGACCGGCGAGAAGGCCGCTGAATTGCCCGTACCCTGGCAACTCACGTCGACGGCGTAGTGCCCGCCGAGTTGCTGAAAGATGATGGTGATCGGCGGGGAGGGATTCGGACCGTTGAGCGTGGTCTGCCGGTTATAGGGAAGCGCGGGCGTGCCCTGAACCCCCACCGCATGGTATTGGCAGACTTCGATTGCGCCGGGTGGGTTTCGGAGATCGGTGATCGTCGCGAATATGGCCCCGCCGCCCTCGCCATAGCTGACCTGCATGCTGTTGTCGCTGTTGTAGAAGTAGTTCGGGTCGGTGGCGTGCGCGATTCCCGCACTCGAGAATGACAGCAGCGCGAGCGCGGCCGCGGCGGTCGCCGAAGTTTTCCGGATGGTGTCCATGATGTGCCCCTGCTTTCGTCGGACGAACGCCTGATTACAGATTAAGTGAGCCGGCCCCGGAGTCCGGCCGCTTTGCTCCGGATCGTCAACGTGTACCCGCTCGGCGTGTATCTACTCGCCCCCGAGCAGGCTTGACGAGCTCGCCAGAAGGCTGCTAAACATGGCGTTGCGCCCGAAATTGGGCGATCGCCCAAAACGCTGGGCCCGCCGGCAGCTGCCTGAAGTAAGGAAGCATCGATGACCGTCGCTCATGAAACCGATGTCTACTACGACCCCTACGACACCGGGATCAACACCGATCCATATCCGACCTTCGCGCGGCTGCGCGAGGAAGCGCCGATCTACCACAACGAGCAGCACGACTTCTGGGCCATCTCAAGACATTCCGACGTCGAGCAGGCGCTGGCGAACTGGCGGGTCTTTTCCAGCCGGCGCAGCGACATCCTCGAATTGGTGAAGTCCAAATTCGACATGCCCGGTGGCGTGATGATGTTCCAGGATCCCCCTGAGCATTCGATGCTGCGCGGTCTGATGTCGCGAGTGTTCACTCCGCGCCGGATGGCCGAGATCGAAGATCAGATTCGGGCCTACTGCGTGGGATGCCTGGACCCGCACGTCGGATCGGACGGGTTCGACATCATCGCCGAGCTCGCGTCGATGATGCCGATGCGTGTGATCGGAATGCTGTTGGGAATCCCCGAATCCGAGCAGGTCTCGGTCCGCGACGCGAACGACGCCAACCTGCGCACCAAGCCGGGGACGCCGCTCAAGGTCGCGAATGCCGATTCCATCGCCGACGGGCGGATCTACGCCGACTACGTCGAGTGGCGATCCAAGAACCCGTCCGACGACCTGATGACGACACTGCTCAACGTCGAGTTCGACGACGAGCATGGTGTGCACCGGAAGCTGACGCGCAAAGAGGTGCTGCACTACACCCAGGTGGTCGCGGGCGCGGGGAACGAGACGACGGGCCGGCTGATCGGCTGGCTGGCCAAGGTGCTGGCCGAACACCCCGATCAGCGGCGCGAGATCGAGCAGGATCGTTCACTGCTGAATCGCACCGTGGATGAGACGCTGCGGTTCGAGCCCACCGGGCCGCACGTGGCCCGTTGGATGGCAGAGGATTTCGAGTGCTACGGCACTACTGTCCCGGCCGGCAGCGCGATGCTGCTGTTGTTCGGCGCGGCCAATCGCGACCCCCGCCGATACACTGACCCGGACCTTTTCAACATTCATCGCGACAACATCTCGCACATCACTTTCGGCAAAGGTGTGCACTACTGCCTGGGAGCCAACCTCGCCCGGCTGGAGGGCCGCGTCGCGCTGGACGAGATCCTCAACCGCTGGCCCGAGTGGGATATCGACTACGACACCGCACAGCTCGCGTCGACCTCTACCGTGCGCGGGTGGGAGAAGCTGCGGATCCTGCTGCCCTAGCCTCATAGCGACAACCGTTGGGCTGCCGGCGAATTTGTCGCTGTTAGGCGGGCACAACGGCGCATCCCGCCTTCGCGGGAGGCCGGTGACCGGCGGTTACCCGCTAGCCGGAC
>DASXJI010000635.1:0-10878 GCA_036497495.1 Mycobacterium sp. | reverse complement strand
GTCCTGGTTGGCCGGTGAGCTGGCCGACC
Source organism: Mycobacterium sp. (assembly GCA_036497495.1). GTDB lineage: Bacteria > Actinomycetota > Actinomycetes > Mycobacteriales > Mycobacteriaceae > Mycobacterium. The sequence goes on along the minus strand of DASXJI010000635.1, from coordinate 10,849 downwards.
CGGACGCCGTGCTGGCCCGGGCCGGTGTCGGCGCCGACGAAGTCAGCGACGCCGACAAGGCCGGACTCGCCGCGGCCGGCCCGGAGATTGTCGCGACGGTGAAACGGATGCTCGACGGCGTGCGTAGCGGCGAATTAGCGCCGGCCCCCGCCGAGCTTGTCGCCGCCGCACGCACGGGCTGGCTCTGAGGCGCTAGTAGTGCGAAAGCGAGCATCTGGTCTAAAGCTTTCCTGTCCTCATATCCTCGCCGATCTTGAGGATCGGAATCTGGTTCTCGGGCTGAACCCTTTCCCACAGACTGCCTTTGCCCAGCTTTTGTCCTAACCGGTCTTCTCTCCTGAACCACTCCTCGGCACTCTTGATCCGATTCGGGTGTATCTCGTTGAGCAGGACGTAATTTCTCTCGACGATCCCGTGCTTCCACAGATTCCAGAATCCCGTGAAGTTATCGCGAATGCTCATGGTGCTTTTGTCATTTGGGTCCGCGTTGTACCCGGCGGGCGCATGTGCGAGCGGACTTAGCGGACCGTTCTTCCAGTACGTCTCAAGATCGGTGTCGATGTAGCGCGCTCGATGCCCGGTGACCTTCTCGAATGCCGCAGCGAGATCGGCATAGGCAATGTGGTCGATAGCGACTTCGAGGTCCATGCCACTCGCGCGCTCCGGATGGTCGAAGAGCCACCGAACGTAATATCCGCAATCCTCAAGTGACACGTGCGGCACGGCTCCCTCGCCGAGCGGGACCCGCCAAGTCAAGACACCGTCTTCGACGGTCGGTGTCATCGGCGTCCGAGGAGCGATCGCCATCTCGATATAGGGACCCGTAGTGAAGAGTGCTGCTCCCATCCGACCCTTATTCGCCTGATTCTGAAACAAGATCCACTCGCCCACACGTCCCTTGCCGTCGTAATGGCCAGTGCGGAACCTAGAGTCGTATCCCGATTTCTTCAGCCCATAGTCCAGGTTTCCATAGACGAAGAATTTGACCCCCTCTTCGATGGCTATCTCGTAACTGCGGATCGCCCAGTAAGTTTCGGCTTTCTCGCCGGTATTGAACCCGTCGATGTTGACGAATGCGCCGTCACAATCGCGGAATCCTTCCCGCAAGATGGCTTCGTCGGCAAAGGAGCCCTCCAGCACCGAGACGTTGTCGAGCGCGAGGAGATCGGTGGCTCGTCGCGAGGCGGGGTCGCGGCTAAGGAATCGAACCGAGTACTTCTTGTCCGAGACCACGGCACGAATGATGGGAATGCCCTGGGCGCCGGTGCCGCCGATGACAAAGATTCTCGAGCTGGTGTCAGATGACATCGCTGGCGGTCCCCTTTAGCGTCACAGACGCTCGATGATGGTCGCGTTGGCCATGCCGCCGCCCTCGCACATGGTCTGCAGCGCATACCGGCCGCCGCGTTGCTCCAGGGCATTGACCATGGTGGTAATGATGCGAGCACCGCTGGCGCCCAACGGGTGTCCGATGGCGATCGCGCCGCCGTTCACGTTGGTCTTGGCCAGATCGGCTCCGGTGTCCTTGGCCCAGGCCAGCACCACCGGTGCGAACGCCTCGTTGACCTCGAACAGGTCGATGTCGGCGAGCGTCAACCCGGCGCGGTGGAGCACTTTTTCGGTGGCCGGAATCACGCCGGTCAGCATGTAGAGCGGATCCGAGCCCACCACGGTGGTGGTGTGAATCCTGGCCAGCGGACGCAGGCCGAGCTTCTTGGCGGCCGCGCCGCTGGTTATCAACACCGCGGCACTCCCGTCCGACAGCGGCGACGAGTTACCGGGCGTGATCTCCCAATTAATCTGCGGAAAGCGCTTCCCCACCGCGGGGTCGTAGAAAGCCGGCTTCAGCCCGGCGAGGGTCTCGACCGTGGTACCGGGACGGATGATCTCGTCGGTGCTCAACCCCGCGATCGAGGCCAGCTCGTTGTCGAAGAGCCCTTCCTTGGTCGCCCGTGCGGCTTTCTCATGGCTGGCCGCGGAGAACTCGTCGAGTTCGGTACGCGAGAATCCCCAGCGCGCGGCGATCAGCTCGGCGCTGATGCCCTGCGCCACCAGGCCTTCGGGGTAACGCTCCTTCATGCCCTGGCCAAACGGGTTGCTGCCCGGCAACACCGACGTGCCCATCGGCACCCGACTCATGGATTCCACACCCGCAGCGACGACCACGTCGTATGCGCCGGCGACGACACCCTGGGCGGCGAAGCTGATCGCCTGCTGGCTGCTGCCACACTGGCGGTCGATGGTGGTACCCGGAACAGACTCCGGAAAACCCGCGCCCAGCAGGGCATTACGTGCGACGTTGACGGCCTGATCGCCGACCTGGGTCACGGCTCCCGCGATGACATCGTCAATCTGCACCGGGTCCACACCCGTGCGCTGCACCAGCTCGCGCAGACTATGCGCCAGCAGGTGTGCAGGAAGCACCTCGTGCAGTGCGCCGCTCGCCTTGCCCTTGCCGACCGGCGTGCGTACCGCACCCACGATGACGGCGTCTCGATCTTGGTATGCCACGACTCCTCCTTGAGTCCACGCTAGGTTTATCTGACCATACTCAGATGTAACACCTAGGTACACTGGGGGCAACCCAGAACGGAGGTGATCTGTGCCACTCCTGCAAGGCGTGTTGGCCGACCGCGACGCATGGTCCTCAGTCGGTCACTGCTCGATCGAGAAGACCATGTCGGCGCTCGGCACCAAGTCCGCGATGCTGATCATGCGCGAGGCCTATTACGGCACCACCCGATTCGACGACTTCGCCCAGCGGATCGGTATCACCAAGGCTGCCGCCTCCGCGCGGTTGTCCGAACTGGTCGACCTCGGACTGTTGACGCGGCAGCCCTACCGCGAGCCCGGGCAGCGCACCCGCGACGAGTATGTGCTCACCGAAGCCGGCATCGACTTCATGCCGGTGGTCTGGGCGATGTTCGAATGGGGTCAACGTCACCTCTCCGGCTCCAACCGAATGCGGCTTACCCACCTCGATTGCGGCGCCGATGCGTCGGTCGAAGTCCGTTGCGCCAAAGGCCATCCGGTGCCCTTCGACGAACTCGGTGTGGAATCGACCAGGCGGAGCCGCGGCCACAACGCCTGAGCTCGCTCTCTTGGTCGGTTCGTCGATTGAGTTCATAGCCTGACAGCGCACGGCCGCTGACACTGCCGATGTACACTACTGTAATATTTACAGTAAGATCATGCGGCAGGACGCCGGTCCGCTCGACGAAGCTGGAGCGTAGCTGTGGAAAGTCAACTTCGGGACGCCGCCGTCAACGCCGCCTTACCCGCCGGTTTCATCCGTGATCCGTATCCGTACTTCGTCCAGAAGCGCGACGGGGCCGGCGTGTTCCACGGATCCGTCATCGACTACACCAAAACCCCGCAATCGTTGCGGCCCAAGAACTCCTTCGCCGCAATGTCATTCGACGCGGTGAACACGGCATTTCGCGACGGCAAGGTATTCAACTCGACCTACTACGACAACACAATCGGGCTGTTCATCGGTCCCTCCATTTTGGCGATGGAGGGTAACAAGCATCGCGAACACCGCAATCTGGTGTCCGCGGCATTCAAGTCCAAGGCACTTGCCCGTTGGGAACCGGAGGTTGTGCGCCCGATCTGCGAGGCGCTGATCGACGAGTTCATCGATGCCGGGCACACGGACCTCGTCCGCGATTTCACCTTCGAATTCCCGACCCGCGTTATCGCAAAGCTCTTGGGTCTGCCGGCCGACGATCTACCGACCTTCCGGCGCCGCGCGGTGCAGTTGATCAACTACACCATCAAGTACGAGCGCGCCTTCGAGGCGTCCGCAGCCCTGAAAGACTATTTCCTCGAGCAGATCGAACAGCGCAGGGCCAAACCGACCGAGGACATCATCGGCAATCTGGTCACCGCGGAGATTGACGGTGAAAAGCTCAGCGACGAGGCCATCTACTCGTTCCTCCGACTACTGCTTCCCGCAGGACTGGAAACCACGTACCGCTCATCGGGAAACCTGCTGTTCTTGCTGCTAACTCACCCCGAGCAGTTTGCCGCAGTCCAATCTGATCACGCGTTGGTCGCGCCGGCGATCGAAGAAGGGCTGCGGTTCGAGACACCGCTGACCACGGTGCAACGCTTCACTACCGAAGACACTGTGCTGCAAGGAATTAAGATACCGGCACGCTCGGCTGTCGACCTGTGCATCGGCTCGGCCAATCGCGATCAGCGCCGCTGGGAACGCCCCGAAGACTTCGACATCTTCCGTAAGCAGTTACCCCACATCTCCTTCGCCGCCGGGGAGCACACCTGCCTGGGCCTGCACCTGGCGCGCATGGAGACCCGGGTGGCGTTGGAATGTCTGCTGAGCCGGGTGACCAACCTGGAGCTTGTCACCGATGACGACCCGCACATCTATGGCCAGCCCTTCCGCTCGCCGACAGCACTGCCAGTGAGGTTCGACGCCAAGTAGGTCCCGAACGGGTCAATGTGATGGAGCACCCGCATGAGTCATAGTACGAACGAGGTGGCAATCATCGGCGTGGGTCTGCACCCGTTCGGCCGCTTCGAGGGCAAATCCGCCATGCAGATGGCCGCCGACGCGATCGGCCTCGCGCTCGCCGATGCGGGTGTCGGTTGGAAGGACATTCAATTCGCCGTCGGCGGCAGCTGGACGGTGGCGAACCCGGATGCGATCGTCGGCATGGTGGGTCTCACCGGCATTCCGTTCACCGACGTGTTCAATGCCTGTGCCACCGCAGCCAGCGCGACCAAGGCGTGTGCTGACGGTATCCGGTTGGGCGACTACGACATCGGCATTGCTGTCGGAATGGACAAGCACCCCCGCGGGGCCTTTACCGAAGATCCCGCGCTGGTGGGCATGCCGAGCTGGTACGCCCAGAACGGTCAATACCTCACTACTCAGTTCTTCGGGATGAAGGCCAACAGATACCTCCACGACCACGGCATATCCACCCACACGCTGGCCAGGGTCGCCGCGAAGAATTTTCGGAACGGCGCGCTGAACGCCAATGCCTTCCGTCGCAAGCCGATCTCCGAAGAGGCCATCCTGGCCTCGCCGATCCTGAACTATCCACTGACCCAGTACATGTTCTGCGCGCCCGACGAAGGCGCCGCCGCGGTCGTGATGTGTCGCGCCGATATCGCACACCGGTTCACGAACAAGCCTGTGTATGTGCGGGCGGTCGAGGTCCGCACCCGACGCTATGGAGCGTATGAGGTGAACACCACGTATGCACCGGTCGATGAGGACGCCTCGCCGACCGTCTACGCCGCGAAAGCCGCCTTCGAGAAGGCAGGCGTTTCGCCCCGCGATGTCGACGTCATCCAGTTGCAGGACACCGACGCCGGCGCGGAGGTCATTCACATGGCCGAGGCGGGATTCTGTCCCGACGGCGAGCAGGAGAAGCTGTTGGCCGACGGCGTTACCGAGATCGGCGGCGCCATGCCGGTCAACACTGACGGCGGATTGATCGCCAATGGCGAACCGATCGGGGCGTCAGGTTTGCGGCAGATGCACGAACTGGTGCGGCAGTTGCGGGGCCAGGCGGGTGAACGCCAGGTTCCGGGAACGCCGCGACTCGGGTTCGCTCAGGTTTACGGTGCGCCCGGAACCGCTGCCGCGACCATTCTGTCGACCTGACCGGCTAGGAAACCTTCTTGGGCGCCGAATAGTTCGGCTTGCCCAAGCCGAGGGCGTATTGCGCGATCATGTTGCGGAAGACTTCAAGGGTGCCGCCGTAGATCCCGACCAGCGGGGCGAACCGGTAGACGTACTCCGACGCACCGTCGTCAGCCGCACCGTCGGTACCCATCGGCAGCGTCGAGGCCGTACCGAGAATGTCCATCAACTCCGGTGAGACGTCGCGCATCGTCTGCGCGATGGCCACCCGGCCGAAGATGCTCGGCGCACTGAGCGCCGCCTCGATCCGGGCGGCGCTGCGGCCCAGCCGGTAGGCTACCGATTCGTCGTCGACAAGCCTGTGCCCGTTGGGATCCCGCTCCGCGACCTTGGCTGCGGTCTTGTCCAGTGCATCGGCCATGAACCCGGCCTGGTGCATCATGATCGAGACGTCCTGCAACCCGTCCGGTGCGGCAGCGACGGCGCCGTGCTCGGTGTTGAGCGGCTCGCGCAGCACGGTCCAGCCCCCGTTGACCTCGCCGAGCCGGTACTTGTCGTCGACCCGTACATCGCTGTAGTAGACGATGTTGGTGCGGTCGCCGTCGACGGTGCGGATGCCCTGGATGTCGATGCCCGCAGAATCCAGTGGCACCAGAAACATGGTCAGGCTTTTGTGCTTTGGAGCATCGGGATCAGTGTTGGTGATCAGGAAGACGTACTGGCACTTGTGCGCACCGGTGGTGAACATCTTCGATCCGTTGATGATCCAGCCGTCACCGTCGCGGACAGCACGGGTCTTACACGTCGCGATGTCGGAGCCACCTTCAGGTTCGGTGTAGCCCAGACACAGCCGCACTTCGCCGCTGAATACTTTCGGCATGACTTCGGACTGCAATTCAGGTGAGCCGAACCTCGCCACCGAACGCGCCACCATGGCGGTGGTCCCCCAGGTGACCCAGGGAACGTGCGCCCGGCGCTTCTCCAATTCCCAGATGCGACGGCGAACCCGCGAAAAGCCCCCGTCGGACGAGCCTTTCCACTCGGCTTCCAGGTAACCCGCGGCCCCCAAGGCCAAATGCACGCCTTCGTCGAAGTTGTCTCCGGTTTCCCGGTCACGCCGTCGGACGTCGTCGGTGACGTGAGTAGTCAGAAAGTCGCGGGCCTCGTGGAGAAAGGTCTGATCGCCATCGGCAAGGGTGACGCGGGAGAAATCCACCTATCTGTCCTCTCCTCAACGGCTTTCGCGGGCAGCAACGAGCTCGGCGATGTATCGTGCGCTGGCGCCAGGGTCGCCACCGGCCAGGGACCACCCCCGCGCACGTACCAGATACGCCGTCGCGGCAGCCTCAGCGGAAACACCGAGACCGCCTTGCACATGTACCGCCATGGTCGCGGCCTTCGACGCTTCCTCAGCCATGAATACAAATGCCGACGGCGCCAACTCGGGACGTTCGTCGGGTTCGTTGTCCAGGAACCAGGCCGCACGACGCGCCAGATTGCGTCCGCCTTGCACGGTGATCGCAATGTTGGCAAGCGGATGGGAGATACCTTGAAGCGTCGAGATCGGCACACCCAGCGTGTAACGGGTCTTGGCGAACTCCGCCGCAATGGTCATCGTCTCTTCAACCAGACCGGTCAGCGCCGCGGCCATCAGTACCCGCCACTCATCCAGCGCTCGTTGGTATTCCGCTAACGCCTCAGACCCGCTTGCCAGCACGACGCTGGTGTCGGCGGCAGCCGGATCGACCCACGCCATCGGTAGCCGACCGATGTTGTCGACCTTTGTCGGCCGGGTATCGAATTTAAGGAGCACCACGGACCCGTCTCCACTACCGTCGCGAACGATGATCTGATCCGCGATCGATCCGGTTGGAATGAGCCGAGTCCCGCGCACGCTGTCGTGCCGTGGATCGAACGATGCAAGCCGTTGGCCGTTGACGACATCTGGCTCCGCCGAGCCCAATCGGGCGAGCAACCGTGCCGCACAGACATGGTCGATCCATGGCACGGGCGCCAGTGAGCGGCCGATCTCCTCGGCGACCAATGTCAAATCGACCAAGGTCGCTCCGTCTCCCCCGACGGCGCCGGGCAACGCCATCGTGGTGGCGCCCATCCCGCACAGCCGCTCCCAAAGGCTCTTGTCGAAGCCGGATTCTTCTGCTGCACGGACGGTTTCGATCGAACAATGCGTCTTGAAAAAGTCGCGATACGCGGCCTGCAGGGCCTGATGGTCATCGGTCAGGCTGTAATCGATTCTGCGGAGTTCGTAGCGATCCATGGTCAGTGCTCCTCTTGGCCCTCGAAAAAGAAGGTGTGCGCGTTGTTGTAGAGATAGTTCTCCAGGACGTCGGCGGGCAGGTCCAAGGCCTGCGCTTCGGGCACGACGCGGCGCATCTTCAACACCGGCCAGTCCGAGGCATAGATCACTTTGTCAGGTCCACGCGTTCGCATGTAGTGCAGCAGGCTGTCCGGTAGCCGCTTCGGCGACCAGGCCGACGTCATCAGGCGAAGGTTCGAGTATTTGATGAGTAGCCGGATGGCGACGTCCCACCAGGGATCCGCGCCGTGAATCATGCACAGTTTCAACTCGGGGAACCGCACACAGACCCGGTCGAGGTGAATGGGGTTTTGCACCTCACCCGGAATCGGCGGTCCGGGCAGGCCGGTGTTGATGCACAGCGGCAGCCCGATCTCGGCGCATTTGGTGTACAGCGGGTAGTAGACGGCATCGCTCGGCGGGTATTGCCCGTCGCCCCAGAAACTCGGCCCCACAGCGGCATACGCGACCGGAAGATCGTTAACGACCGCGTTGAGTTCGCGCAACGATGGCATCGGTCGCAGCAAGTTGACGCCGCCCATCGCCAGCGCGAACCGGTCTGGCTTCGCCTCGACGAACTTGCGCGCCGTGACCGAAGGCTTCGCGAGGTTATCCATCAGCACGGCCTTCCGGACACCGTGCTCGTCCATCTCCTCGAGAAGCGCCGACAGATCAACCGGTGCGAACATCGACTCGGGGCCTTTGAAGTAGTCGTCGCGCACCTTGAGCATCCACGTGGGTTGTTTCTCGGTCTCACCGAAGTGCACGTTGACGAGACAATCGATAACCCGGCTGGCGTTCATGTCGACATCGGCGCTTTCTCTGTCGCTTGCCTTTTGGCCCAGCGGTAGTCGGCCTTTCCGTTGCCCAGGCGGCGGACTTGCTCGACGACGATGAATTCCTTGGGCGCCTTGAATGGCGCCAATTGCGATGTGCAATGGGCGTACAGCAGTTCGTGTGCCGTGTCGGCCCCGTCTCGCGGCTGGATCAGAGCGACAATCTCTTCGCCCCAGCGTTCGCTCGGCCGGCCGACGACCAACGCATCGGCAATACCGGGGTGCGCGCGCAGCACTTCTTCGACTTCCTCGACGAACACCTTCTCGCCACCGGTGTTGACCACCAGCGAGTCGCGGCCGTACAACCGCAGCGTCCCATCCGCTTCGAGCGTGGCACGGTCGCCCGATATCACCACGCGTTTACCGTCGACCTCCGGAAAGGTCTTGCGGGTGGCGTCGGGATCGTTGAAATATCCCAACGGAATTCGGCCTTCCCTTGCGGCCCACCCCACCTCTTGCTCGCCCGGGGCAAGAAAGTGGCTGTAGTCCTCGGACAGCACCAGTCCGCCCTCGCGCAGCGTGAAGGTGTTGGTTCGAGTGTCACCGTGGCTGTGCCCGAATCCCATGTTTCCGGTCTCCGACGACCCGTAGCCGTTGATCAGCGTGAGCTGAGGCAACAGCGCCAGCAGAGCCTGTTGATACTTGAGATTCGTTGCGGCGCCGCCGGTGCCGATGACGGCCAGCGACGACAGGTCATAGTTGCCTCGTCGCAACTCAGCGACCAGCGGACCGGCGTAGGCATCACCGACCATCGTCATCATGCCCGCTTTCTCGCGCTCCGCCGTTCGCCATACCAGTTGCGGGTCGAGTTTCTTGCTGGTGTCGTAGAGCACGACGGTCAGGCCGGCCATGATGGCCGCGAACGCCGTCCACATTCCGGCGGCATGCATCAGCGGCGACACCGCAAACCAGGACGGTCCGGCGTTGCGACTAACCTTGTCCCGGATGTCTTGAGTAGAAGCATGATCGGCGCCCATCATGGACGAGACGTAGATGTCTGACTGGCGCCAGAGCACGCCCTTTGGCCGACCGGTGGTGCCGCCGGTGCAGACCATCAACAGGTCGTCGGGAGACGGGATCACGTTCTGGTCGACGTCGCCGTGCGCCAGTGCGTCGTCCAGGGGCACCGCGCCGGGCAGGTCGGGTGCCGTAGTTCCGTCGTCGACCGACAGCAGCAGGTCCGCACGGTCGGGCGACAACACATCGGCGAACTTGGCGCCCAGCGACTTGTGATAGATGACGGCACGCGGCCGGACGTAGTCGAGCAATTCGTGAACTTCGCGCGCCGTGTAGTTGTAATTGACGTTCACCGGAACGGTGCGGGCTTTCAGGCAAGCGACGACCATGTCGGCGTACAGGTCGTTGTGCATGACCAGCGCGACGCGATCCTGCCCGCATTCCCAATTCTGCAGAGCCACGCGTTCGTGATGAGCACCGAAGCCGTTGGCTGCGAGATAGTTTGCGAGCCGCCGGGTGCGGTCGGAGGCCTCGGCGAACGTCCTGCGACGCTCACCACAGACAGTGATCGCCCGGTCGGGAACGACCTCGGCGATCACGTCCAGGACCGCGCCTATGGTCCACTCGCTCATGGTTTCGCGGCGCCTCGAGCGCTCACGCCGCCGAGCCGACTTTGACGTCGAGCAGATCCAATGCGTTGTCGCGCATCACCTTTCGGACATCTTCCGTACTGAAGCCGGCGAGCTCCTCGGTGAACGAAACCGGATTCTCCAATCCTTCGCCGTGCGGCCAGTCCGATCCGAACAGGATCTTCTCGACGCCGATCACTGAGGCCAGCTCGGGCAGGTCGTCTTCGTAGTAGGGCGCGATCCAGACATTGTTACGGAGTTGCTCCACCGGATCCTCGGGGAACAGCCGCGGGTGACTGTTTGCAGCCTTCTTCAGCCGCTTGATCAGCCGGTGCACGAAGTAGGAGCCGTTTTCGATGCTGACCGCCTTGAGTTTCGGATGGCGGGTGAACACACCGTGCGCGATCATCGAGGCCATTGTGTCGTGGATAGCCCGGTCGTCGGTGAGTATCTGCTCCAACGGCTCCGACCCGCCGAACCCCTCGAACGTCGA